>JAGIAF010000164.1 GCA_017745015.1 Bdellovibrio sp.
AAATCCCAGGGTGTTGTGAACTTTTTCAATGATAGAGTAGGCAGCGCTGACGGCAGTTTCCGCGTGGGGACTGTCAGCAAAGGTGCCGATTTCAACGAAGGTCCCTAAAAAAGGGCGCAGTCGTCTATAGTAGCTTTTCACCGTTAAGGACCTGTTGCAAAATCAGGATGCGTTTCACGCCATCCAAAACATTGCGGCAAGACAGAGTCGCGCCGGTGATGTTGGGAATATCTTGATCAAGCTTCAAAGGATCTGACAGGGATTTACCTTTAAAGTTTTTACGCCAAGCTTCGGTGCGCACTTCGCCGCCGTGAGTTTCACGATAACTCATGATTTCAATGCCCAAAACTTTACCGTTAGGATCAACCGCTGTTGCGTAGGTGATGAACTCGTGTTTGCCCACGACTTCATCAATGAAAAGCCAACCAAGATGTTTGGTTTTGTTTTGAACTCTCCAGATGTCAGGATTCTTATTTCTCTGACGAACTCCGGAAAGCTCCTTAATTTTGTCGATCTGTGCATCTGTCAGAGTGACTGGCTTTTTGATGAACTGATCGGCTTCTGGAAAAAGGACTTTTTGCGCTTGGGCTTCATTAAGATAATCAACCGCATGCGCCGGCATCACGAGAGCCATCGGGATCAGCAAAGATAGATTTTGTACTGTCGTGACTTTCATGATGCGCGCCTTTTTGCTAGAAGTTGAAGCCGACTTTAAGACGAGCTTCTTGTTTTGTTTTTTCGATCAAGTGCAAGTTGTCGTCAGTTTGACCCGCATACATTTCGCCGCCACCTTGAATTTGTGGAAGGTATGTCAAAGTCACCCACCAAGATTCGCTTGCGTAGTGAAGAGTTGGACCTCCGAACAAAGACCAACGCTCTTGGCCCACTTCAGTTTCGTACTCGGATTCCCACAAGAATTCTGCGCCGATAAACCATTTAGGGACAAATCTCCAAGTCAAACCTGTGCCAACATTCAAACCAAGTTCCATTTCTGGCTCTGTTGGCCATTCGAAACCTGGAGGCAAGTTCGCGATGTTGTAGCGTTTAGCATAAGTAGATTCTGTGCCAAAGTTACCAACCCAGATAAGTTCGCCTTCAAGGAAGTATTTTTGAACGATGAATTCAAGTTCCATTGAAGTTGTGTCTTTATCTTGGCCAGAGTGTTTGTCCAACCAGCTGTGGTTCAATGACAAATAAGTTGAGAAACCGATATTGTCTTTAGCCGGGCTCAAGAAGTTGTACTTCGCGGAAGCCTCAAGACCTGACGGAGTCATGCTTTGGTTGATATCTTGTGGAAGGTAAGCATCGATTTGGATGCCGCTTGAATAAACAGATTGCATGAACAACGCCGCAGAAAGCGACAAGCTGTTTGTCATACCATATTCGATTTCAGTTTTTGAATCGAGTGCGCTGTAAGTACCAGTGCCTTTGTCAGTGCGAGAAGTAAGAACTTGGTAAAGATCCCAGCTTCCTTGTGGCAAAGTTTCAGAGCCACGTACGTAGCCAAAAAGGTTTTCATCAGCGTGAGCTGTGCCCACAAACATCAAAGCTGCAACGACAGCTACTAGAACGGATTTCATCATTTCAGAACTCTCTTGTGTTAAAAACGTGTAAAGATGCTTATGCCTGAGAGCTGAGGCCGTCTATGTTTTCTCAAGATGACCCCGTAATTGAAAATTAGATGAAAATGCAATTCAGTTAGGCCGTGGGGGAGGAGTTACTTCCAAACTCCCTGGATAACTTCGGCATTCTTGTCCAAACGGCCCAAGTCACCAAGGTTAAACTCTGCCTCAATCGTTTTTAAGATGTTCACGTGAGTCAGGTGCTGCGAGCTGTGCGATCCCGGTTGGATGTTGCTACCAAGGAGCACCGTATAAATGTGGTTGCCGCCGGTTTTTGAGGATTCGTCAAAGGTGACCACAACCAGTGTATCTTGCATGAACTGTGGGTTTTTTAAAAGACCATCAAAAACCTGCTTCATCCAATTTGCAGAATAAGCGACGCCAGTATCGTGGCCGTCATCATCAAGATTTGGAACATAAAATGACAGGTTCGGTAAATTTCCGGCAGCGGCATCTTTGAAAAACTCATTCGAGTTCACGATGTTTTTGCAGCGCTCAGGATTGCTCGTAATATTGGTAAAGCTGATGAAGGGATTATGTTTGCGGACATATCGACCCGTGACACTGCCTGGGAAGCAATTGCCGGGGAAGTTTTCAGCATAAGACTTCCAAGTATAACCGTGTTGTTCAAGCAAGTCGGCTAAGTTCGATTCGGAAAGGTTCACCGGATTGTCGTTGCGAACGCCCAGTAAATCTCCTCCCGCAAAAGAGATATAGTTCCCTTGGGACGGGTGAGTCAGTCCGTACATATTATCCAAGGCACCGCCAGATGTAGAGAGAGCTTGCAAATAAGGTTGTTGCATAGCTTTGGCGTAATCGGTGTTTTCTAGATAAATGACGACGACTTTTTTGAAGTGTTGGCCGACGAGGGATTCGGCATGGGCGAAAGAGGTCAAAAGCAAAGAGCCAAGGATCAATCTTAAAAGCATAATAGCCTCCCAGAATGGGTGGGAGCCTATCACAGTCCTTAGGGAAGTGAACTACTAAAATTAACATCTGTTAATTTTTGCCTAAACCCTGTTTTTTGGGCTGATTTTCCACCGTCTTTCAACGCTCTTTTCGTATTCTGCCCCTAGGACGTCATAAATGAATATGACCGAAACTTAGAGGAATGGATTATGGAAAGAGTATTGAAAGCCTTTTTATTCTCAATCGTTTCTTCAGCCGCAGTCGCCGCGATCGGCGCGCAAAGTCAAGCGTCGCAAAGACCACCCAATGCCGGGGAGGGGAATGAACTTCTCCGCTGCATTTACACTCCTCAAGCGGATTCTCAAAGTTCTTCTCTGCCGACGAAAAGTTTGGGTTTTAAATTTCAGCTGCAACGAAATAACAGCAATCATATTGCAGTAGATGGCTACACTTTGAATGATTCAAAACAACTGATCAAACAAGTCAGCCATGCGGAGCTTGTCGGTGCGGTTTCGGAAATAAGTGCGACGACGAAAGCGACAGATATCATCGCTTCATTAACCCTCGCCGAAGATTCGCCCTTTGATTTTGCGGTGACTTTAGATACGGCAAATATCGCGGATGGCAGATTCAGTGCAGTGGTTGAAAGTGTCGCGATGTTCACAGGAGAAACTTACACGCAAGTTCCCGTGAACTGCCGAATTGCTCCTGAACAAAAACAGCAACAGCAATTGACTCAGAAAGCGCCTTAAGACTTGGCGCTTTCAAGATGAACGTTGTATTTAAGCCCGTCAGCAAAGAGAGAATCGCGAAGAGCTAGGGGTGGAATTAAATGGGGGCTTTTTAAGCTTCGAGAATTTGTTTAACAAGTTTCGGAACTTCCACTGAAGCGGGCCCGATCAGATGTTCTTGAAAGGCATTGGAGATTTCTGTGTCTTTCAAGTTCACTTCAATCTTTCGCGCTTTCCAAGCGAGCTGTACAAAGCCCGCAGCCGGATAGACATTGCCGCTGGTGCCGATGGAGATAAAGTAATCTGCTTGTTCCAGGGCCGCATAGATTTCGTCCATATGGTGGGGCATTTCCCCGAACCAAACGATATCAGGTCTCAACGCGCCTTTGATGCCGCAATAAGGGCAATTCTCATTTACAGCAAGATCCTCGGTCCAGTGAAACTCTTCTTCGCAAGACAGGCAGCGGATTTGATCCAGACGCCCGTGCATGTGCAGCAGGTTTTGCGAGCCGGCTCTTCGATGCAGATTGTCGACATTTTGAGTCACAAGCAGGAAGTTGCCCTCCCAGTGCTTTTCTAACTCCGCCAGAGCGAAATGAGCGGCATTTGGCTGGATTTTCGGGTCTTTCAGTTGAGCGCGTCTCGCGTTGTAGAAGCGTTGAACCAACGCCGGGTCGCGATGAAAAGCCTCGGGAGTTGCCACATCCTCAATGCGATGTTCCTCCCACAATCCGTCTTGATCACGGAATGTGCGAATTCCTGACTCGGCAGAGATGCCGGCACCTGTTAGAATGATGATGTTTTTGAAGAGGTGAGGGTTCAAATTATGCCTCGCGCAAAGTCCTGCAACCCGTTGAGCTTTCAACTGATTTTCATTAGGATGGGGCGTTCTTTACAGAAAGGCAATTACAATGGCTTCTAAAATCGAAACGACACCGGAAATGGTGCAAAACGTTTACAAGAAGACAGCTGAAAGAATCGCAGTTGTTGGTAAACGTCTTAACCGCCCTTTGACTCTTGGAGAGAAAATTCTTTTTGGTCACTTGGACGATCCTCAAAATCAAGAACTTGTCCGTGGCGAAAGTTTCTTGTTGTTGAGACCAGACCGCGTAGCAATGCAAGATGCGACAGCACAAATGGCTTTGTTGCAGTTCATGCTCGCTGGCAAAGATGAAGCTGCCGTTCCTTCAACTGTACATTGCGATCACTTGATCCAAGCTTACAAAGGTTCTGGCGTAGACATGACTGTTGCCAACCAAACTAACAAAGAAGTTTATGACTTCTTGGCAACGGCTTCTTCTCGTTACAACATCGGCTTCTGGAAACCAGGCGCTGGGATCATTCACCAAGTCATCCTTGAGAATTACGCATTCCCAGGTGGTTTGATGATCGGTACAGACTCTCACACTCCGAATGCGGGTGGTTTGGGTATGTGCGCAGTAGGTGTTGGTGGTTCTGACGCTTCTGACGTGATGGTTGGTCTTCCTTGGGAAGTTAAAAATCCAAAATTGATCGGTGTTCATCTTAAAGGTAAATTGGGCGGTTGGGCTTCTGCAAAAGACGTGATCTTGAAACTTTGCGGAATGCTGACTGTTAAAGGTGGTACGGATAAAGTTGTTGAGTACTTCGGTGAAGGTACTTCTTCAATCTCTTGTACTGGTAAAGCGACGATCACGAACATGGGTGCTGAGCTTGGCGCAACTTGCTCTGTATTCCCGTACGATGAGCGTATGGCTGCTTACTTGAAATCAACGGGCCGTGATGAATTGGCTAAAGTTGCTGACGCTCACAAAGATCTTTTGTGCGCTGATGCTGACGTAGTTGCAAACCCAGGTAAATACTTCGACGAAGTTTACGAAATCGATTTGTCTGCTTTGGAACCGCACCTTGTTGGTCCTCACACTCCAGACTTGGCTCGTCCTATCTCTGCTCTTAAAAAAGAAGTTGCTGAGAAGGGTTACACAGTTAAGATTTCTTCTGCTTTGATCGGTTCTTGCACGAACTCTTCTTACGAAGATATTGGTCGCGCAGCATTCGTAGCAAAACAAGCTATGGAAGTGGGCGTGAAAATGGCGACTCCATTCTTGGTTTCTCCAGGTTCAACACAAATCCAAAACACAATTGAACGCGACGGCCAAATGGCAACGTTCAACGAAGTAGGCGCGACAGTTCTTGCGAACGCTTGCGGTCCTTGCATCGGTCAATGGAAACGTGACGACGTAAAAACGGGCGAGAAGAATACAATCGTAACTTCTTTCAACCGTAACTTCCGCGCTCGTAACGACGCGAACCCAGAGACTTTGGCGTTCATCGCTTCTCCGGAAATCGTAATGGCGTTGGGTCTTGCAGGTCGTTTGGACTTCAACCCAGCAACTGACGAATTGGTAGGCCCTAAAGGTTCTATCAAATTGCAAGCTCCAGTAGCTCCAGAGTTGCCGGCTAAAGGCTTCATCGCAGACACTGAAGGTTACCAAAAACCAGCAGGTGCCACAGCTCAAGTAGCCGTGAATCCTTCTTCTGACCGTCTACAACTTCTTTCTCCGTTCACTAAATGGGATGGTAAGGACTTCGTTGATAATTACGTTCTTGCGAAAGCAAAAGGTAAATGTACAACAGACCATATCTCTCCGGGCGGTAAATGGTTGAACTACCGTGGTCACTTGGACAACATCTCTAACAACATGTTGTTGGGTGCGGATAACGCCTTCACAGGTGAAATCGGTAAAGGTAAAAACCAATTGACGGGTGAAACTGGTATTGAGTTCGCTCAAATCGCACGCGCTTACCAAAAAGCTGGTAAAGGCTGGGTGATTATCGGTGACGAAAACTACGGTGAAGGTTCTTCTCGTGAGCACGCAGCTATGTGCCCAAGACACATTGGCGCGACAGCTGTGATCACTAAATCTTTCGCTCGTATCCACGAAACAAACTTGAAAAAACAAGGTGTGTTGGCATTGACTTTCGTAAATCCAAAAGACTACGACAAAGTTCAAGAAGCTGACCAAGTTTCCTTGGTAGACTTGAAAGATCTAGCTCCAGGCAAACACGTGAAAATGAACATCAAGCACGCTGATGGTTCAACTGAGTCAATCGAGTTGAAACACACGTACAACAATGAACAGTTGAAGTGGTTCCGTGCAGGAAGTGCGTTGAACTTGATCCGCGGCTTGTAATAAGCCGAAGCGATGAAAACGGCCCATCCGACTTCGTTGTCGGACCGGGCCTTGCTCTCCGGCGTACTTTGAGTACGCCTACGTGGCAGTCCCGATCCTCCGCCTCGCGTCTGAACCGTTTTGATCGCTTCTCATTCTAGTTAGTTTTGAAACCCACCGCCTTTGGCGTGTGGGTTTTTTATTTAAATTGCTTAAGCCCCCAGATGATCCCACGCCATTTCATTAGGATTACAATATAAACACCATCCTATTTCTCTTGTACTGGCTGATTTTCTGTACTAATCGTAGCTCCACAAAAAACAGGAGAATCCTATGAAACTATTGATCGCATTGGCTTTGGCCCTTCCGATGTTTGCGCATGCATATGGCGAAACATACAGAAATATGTCTGAAAACCCTTACGTTCCACAAGAAGGTAAAGTTACTGCAAAGCAAATTTGCGTTGACGAAAAAAATGAAGTTTTCCGCGTGTTCGTTCCTCAGCACAACCAAGAGTTCTGCAAATCTATCCGTTGGGATCATTCAGACTCTCATTATCCAAAACAAGTATGTGTAGGCCGCACTGTAAAAGTGATCCCTGCACAAACAGTTTCAGTAACTCCATTCTACCAAACAATCGTTTGCACAAAGTATGATCGCAAAGACTCTACTCGTCCAACGTGCTTGAAGTCTGAAGTTCAAACTGCACAATATCCAGCAAGCTATATTCAATACACTTACGAAGCAGCTGACTGGCGCAAAGAGCGTCCACTTAGCATCAAAGAAATTCAAATTGAAGATTGTAAGTAATTGAAAAGGGGCCACGAGCCCCTTTTTTATTTTTAAAAAACACAAACTGATCTCTCAGGATGTGCATAAATAATTATCATCTGTCCGACCGCTGTATCCGGCGACGAATCATTGCACCTTTAAATCGTCAAGAAGTTGGTCGAAGCTTTGCCTTTGATCAGTTTCATGAGTCAAATGTCCATTCACCATCGAAAGTGCCCCCATTGTGGCAATCTTCACTTCGTAAAGAGGGGCCGCTTTTATAAGAAAAGCACTAAAACCTATATCCCTCGATACACTTGCAGATCCTGTGGTAGGAATTTTTCAACCCGCACGAACTCGCGCACCTTTAACCAAAAGAAAGTCCATATTAATGACCTGCTGACAATTGAGCATACCAAACTTAAACCACTCAGTGTGCTGCTTGCTGTGGATGAAAAGCTCCGCATAGTTGGAGCTCAAGTGGCTCAAATCAAAGCCTTTGGTTGCCCGTCGCAACTGGTGCACAACAAAGAAACCCGAACACCTTGAGTTCGCTCTTTATCTCTACATAGCCAAAGCTAACGGCTACAATTTATTTCGCTGAGTTCTACAGTCTGCGGAAGTTGCACAATTTGGAGAGTTGAGGAGACCCATTTTAGGTATGAAGTCGACCTCTGTCGGCGCCACGATGGCGCGCATTCGCCGAAGGCGAACGACAGCTGAGCCTGGATGGCGTGTCGACGGAATGCCTAAAGTGGGTCTCCTCAGCTCTCCAAATCCCCGCATTAAGCACAGTCTAAGAGATCAGTTAGGAAAACATTATATCGGCATCAACCACCGCGTAGAGGGCGCAGATTCTTATTTTAGAACCGAGACAGAAAGAGGAACTGTTTTCAGTTCTTCACGATCCACCAACTGCACCCACAAGCGATAGTCACCCGGTTTCGGAAACGTTGTGTGCAGCATTCCAGTGTCTGCAGTCGCACCATCCATAGGATGCACGTGCAACATTTGCTCTCCATCTGGAGACACGGCAATCACATGGGCCATCGCTCCCAAATAAGGAGTAATGATTGGAGACAATCCGTCTTCCCTGCTAACCGTGTAGTCGATCATCGCCATTTTTCCAGCGCGAATGGCGCGGTTCGATAACGTTACGATTGTACTTTTGTCAGAACCTGTTCGGTGATCTCCAAGATCCGTGGTACTCCATGCTGGCTTGCCATTTACAACTTCTGCACGAAGAGGTGCGGTAAATTCAGTTCCATCATTTAGTTCACCTTGAGCCCACAAGAAGTACTGACCATTCACAGGAAAACTTAATTGAGCTGTCCAAGATCCATTTTCAAATATGGGATGGACATGATTGAACTCCTGCAAAGATATATCGTATGCGATAAAGTGTAACTTTTTAGTATGAGACTCACGCAAATCTCTGTCGCTCAGGTTCTCACCTGAGTCTGTGTCTTTAAGAGTGAACTTATAAGTAATCTCTCCGGCAACAAGATTTCCCTCAGATACCGCTTGTGCATGCACGCGCATGACTGGGTGCTGATCACCGCCATGATCTCCATGACCGCCACTCGCCTGAGCAGAAAGACCAAACACCAGCGCAAAACTAAAGACTAAAGATTTCATTGTGTCCCCTACTATGATACTTTCTTGCTCTTCAATAGAAGAGAGTTGCTAACGACTGAAACCGAACTCATCGCCATTGCGGCACCCGCAATCACCGGATTCAGCAACCCCAGTGCCGCCAATGGAATTCCCAAAACATTGTAAATAAATGCGAAGAATAAATTCTGACGTATTTTCTTCAATGTCAATTGTGATAGGGCCATCGCATGAACCACGGACTGCAAATCGTTGTTCATCAATGTTACGTCTGCTGTCTCGATGGCGATATCCGTTCCTGAAGACATCGAAAAGCTGACATCCGCCATCGCTAATGCCGGGGCGTCATTAATTCCATCCCCCACCATGGCCACTTTGAGTTTTTTTCTTTTCATAGTCACAATGATATTGGCTTTATCTGACGGTTTCACACCATGTCTGAAATCAGAGATCCCCGCCTGGCGAGCAATCTCGCGAGCCGTGCCCTCGTTATCCCCAGTTAGCATCATCACTTGAATACCACGAGCTCGCATTTCAGCAATCGCGACCTTCGAGCTTTCCCGAATGCGATCCGCGACACCAATGTATCCCAGGATGCGGTCACTGCTTCCCAGGACCATGACCGTTTGCCCTTGAGCTTCAAGCTCCGCCACGCGAGAGGAATTTATAAAACCACCTTCAGCTACCCAAGAAGGTTTTCCAAGACGGTAGTGTTTACCCTCGATAACGCCTTCAACCCCTTGCCCGCTAATTGATTTAAAGCTAGTCACTGCCTGAGTTTGCACTCCCCGTTGTTTGGCAGCCTCCACGATGGCATGAGCCAACGGATGCGATGAGCCTTTTTCTAAACTCGCCGCCGCCATTAAAACTTCGGCTTGAGAAACAGACGACACGCCTTCTATGTTCATTACGACGGGCTTGCCTTCGGTGATAGTGCCTGTTTTATCCAAAACAACGACATTGATTTTCTCTGCCAACTCCAAAGCTTTTGCATCTTTGAACAGAATACCTAGACCCGCGGCTTTACCGATACCCACCACAACAGCGGTCGGAGTCGCCAAACCCAAAGCGCATGGACATGCAATAACCAAAACCGACACGGCAGAGACAAAAGCCGCCTGCAAGTTTTGCGTCATCAACCAAGTCACAAAGAACGTGAGAATACTGATCGCCACCACAACGGGAACGAAGACGCCTGACACTTTGTCTGCAAGACGTTGGATAGGAGCCTTCGATCCTTGTGCTGTGGTGACA
>JAGIAF010000165.1 GCA_017745015.1 Bdellovibrio sp.
AACTGTAACTTATGATGTAACAGGCGGCGTTGGCGCGCAGGTGGGCCTGGGGGTTTTTGTTGTTGAAAACTCGGCAATCGAATTTTTGGTAAGATCAGTAGGAGTGAATATGACCGCGAAAGGCACATCTGCGAGTGCCGATTATGGTTATGGCTCCTTGGTGGGATTAAGTGTTGGTTGGAAGCATCTTTTCTAAGGTGCCTTCGCAAGTTGTTCTAACAAAACATCTTCCGGAGGATTTAAAGTCCGTTCCGGATTTCAGTCACGAAAACAGTAACACGTCGGAGCTGAACTCCTTAAACTAAAGAAACTCTTTGATTATTTTGATAATGATCAGAATAACTTCGAGAGTTTTCTTAAGAGTTTTTAAAATTCGCCGATAAGAAACCTGGGTGGGTTTTTTCATCGGATGCTCCTTTCGGATACCGGAAGGATGCTCTATCAAAAGCGGATCTTGCGAAGGCAAAGTCCGCTTTTGCATTTTTAGGGCCTAAAATTTCGTGAGAAGATTTTTGACGGCTTGAACAGGAAGGCCGACGACGTTGTCGAAAGGGCCTTCGATGCGCTCGACGAATTTTCTGCCGAGACCTTGGATGCCGTAGGCGCCGGCTTTATCCATGGGTTCGCCGCTCTCGATATAGGTCCAGATTTCATCATCGGACAGAGTTTTAAAGAAAACTTTCGTAGTCTCAACATGAGACAGCTCTCGACCACCGGGAGATTCCATCATGCATACGGCAGTTATCACATCATGCACTTTTCCAGACAAAAGTTTTAAAATTCGGAAGGCATCGTCCTTATCCGCGGGCTTTCCAAGTGGTCCACCGCCGAATATGACCTCGGTATCGGCTGAAATCAGGATAAAATCGCTATTTCCCCTCGACGTTTGGTCGGCAAATCCTGCTCTGGCTTTACGTCTGGCTATATCTAAAATCTGCTCGTTTACATTCAGGTTTTTATCAGGAATTTCCGATACTTTTACTGACGCTACGTCGAATGAAAAACCAGCTTCCTGAAGAAGTTGTTTTCGGCGCGGAGACTCTGAAGCCAGGATTAATGTTTTCATGAGTCTGACTAAAACACGAAGAGGCCAAAATGGGAAGTGCAGAATTAATGCTGATTTTGGGTCTGCTGCTCGCGGGAGTGGCGGTCTTCCTATTTGTGAATTCGATCTTTGCAAGCAACGCAGATAAGCAACAACTTTCGTGGGCGAACAATGATGAGCCCACGAAATCCAAAAATCCAATCATCAACTTTTCTCGTCCTTTGGTGCATCAATTCACATTGCAACATGCGCTTCGCATTCGCAGTGAGAGTTATCGCAAGAAGGTGCGCAAGTTCATCATGACCTCGGGTTTGTCGCGAGAGTTGAACGAAGATGAGTTCATTGGTTTGCAGTTGTTATGGGGCGTGATGTTCCCATGCTTGCTTTTGATTATGAACTTCTCTTTGCAGTTGGGTCTTTCTTGGCCCATGTGCGTGGGTGTGGGTTTGATTGGTTTCTATTTGCCGCAAATTCACGCCAAAGGGGAAAAGAAGAAACGTGAGTTGTCAGTGCGTGCAGACCTTCCGTTCTTTATTGACCTTTTGGCGTTATCAGTGGAAGCCGGTCTGGACTTTTTCTCTGCGATTCAAAAGATCGTAGATAAGTCTCAAGGAACAGACAGCGTTCTTGCAGATGAATTTGGGATTGTTTTGAAAGATATTAAAATCGGTGCTTCGAAAACGCAGGCTTTGAAAGACATGTCAGAGCGTTTGGATATGAACGAGATCACAAGCTTCGTGGCGGTTCTTGTCGATGCGGAAGCAACGGGTGCGAGTATTTCGCAAGTTTTGAAGGATCAATCAGAACAAATGCGTTTGGAGCGTTTTGTTCGTGCAGAGAAGGCCGGTGCGAAGGCGTCTCAGGCGATCTTGATTCCGTTGATGTTATTTATTTTGCCAGCCGTGTTTATCATGGTTTTTGGACCGGTGGCGATTTCATTTATGTATGGATCGAAACAATGATGAAGGTGCTTGAGAACACAACAACTCAATCTAAGCTCATCCCGAATCTGGAAGTTGCAACAACTTTCTGGACTCGGGGCAAGGGCCTATTGGGGCGCGGATCTTTACCAGAAGATCAAGCGTTGTGGATCTGGCATTGCAACAGCATTCATACATTCTTTATGAAGTTCGCTATTGATTGTGTGTTTGTAGATAAGAATTTGAAGGTGAAGGCTATCTATAAAGATGTGAAGCCTTGGAGATTAGTACTTCCAGTGTGGGGAGCCAAATCAGTGATTGAGATGGCTTCAGGAACTAGCAGCAAGTTGAAGATCAGCGTGGGAGATCAGCTCAATGTGGGCGCTTAGAGTATTGTCCGGCCCTCAAGCCGGCAGCATTATCGAGTTAAAGATGGGACGCAACGTAGTTGGTCGTGCCCCTCATTGTGATATCAAGATCACAAGCCCTGGCGTGTCTAAAGAACATAGCGAAATCACAGTATATAAAGATAAAATCGTAGTGACGGACCTTAAATCTAGCAACGGAACTTACTTAAACGGAGTCCGTATGCAAACTGGTTTGATGCGTTTGGGAGACAAACTGGGTATTCACGACATTCTTGTCGATGTGATTCCAGCTCCTGAAGTTCGAGCCCAAGCTCCTCGTCAGTCAGCGGCTCCAGCTCCAATGCCATATTATGGCGGAGCCGCTCCGCAGATGCCTCCGCAATATCAGCAAGGAATGCCAATGCCTCAAGGCATGCCGCAAGCGATGGGTTCTGCGGAGCCAGGTGCTGCGCCAATGGCGGCTCCAGCTTATCATCCCGGTGGTTTGAAAGCCGTCATGGATCGGGCCCTCGAATATATTGAGCGAGTGGCGTTGCCAGGTGTTTATAAACTTGCGACTTTCGTTGAATTTAGAATGGTTCTTTTGGGCTTTGTGGTTCTGTTCATCTTTGTCACGACGTTGTTGTCGATGATTCCGATGATTCAGATCTCAAGAGCCAGTATCATTAATGAAAGTAAACGTCGTGCGGCTTCGATTGCGAGAACTGTTGCGACGATCAATCAGTCGGCACTTTTGCAGAATAGCTATTCATCGCTAACGACGAATCAAGCCGAAGCGGAAGATGGTGTGAAACAAGTTCTGATTGTGCAACAGTCAGACGGTATGATTTTGGCTCCAGCTTCTCGTGCAGGTACGACTCCGGACTTGCCGTTTGTGCATGTCGCTCGTCGTGAAATGCGCCCACAGGCGGTGGAAGTGGATTCATCTACGATTGGTGCAAGTTTCCCAATTGGTCTTTTCGATCCAAATACGGGTGAGCAAGCGGTGAAAGCCCACGCCATCGTACTTTACGATGTGGGTAGTTTGGCATTTGACGACGGTCGAGCGATCAGTTTGTTTATGCAAACTCTGGTGATTGCATCGTTGATTGGTCTTTTAGTGTTCTTCTTTATGTATAAGCTGATCGAGTATCCGATTGTCACTTTGAATGCACAGCTAGATACAGCGATGCGAGAAAAGAAAGACAACACTGAAGTTGATTTCATGTTCCCGGCGCTGCAAGCCTTGGTCGGCAATATCAACAGTCTCTTGACTCGCTATTTGCATGGCGAGGGAGAGCAAGCTGCTGGTGGCGGAGGATTTGTAAATAGAGATGGTGAGGCTGAAAACATCGTGCAGATGATCGGTTTCCCGTCTATAGCGATTGCTAAAGATGGTCGCGTGATCGCGGGCAGCGCTTCATTTGGTCAGATTGCAAGAGCTGAAATGAATCAAATTGTCGGCAATATGTTCCAAGCGATCCCGGATGCAGCTCTTCAGAAGAACCTTGAGCACTTAATGAATAAAACCCGTGAAAACCCACGCGTGATTCATACGGATCAATTGGAGTTTAGCGGTCATCTTTGCATCTTAAGTTGTCAGGCAATGGTTTCTTCGACTGGTGAAGTCGATTATTTCGTCATCACAGTGTCGCCTACTGAAGGAGGCGGCTAGTGGGAGCAGCTCCTAAAGTGAAAGACGCATTGAAGTTCGATATCGAAGTGGTTAAAGGCCCTCATATGGGTATGAAGCTGTCCTTTGCTAAAGGTACAGCGACTATTGGCCGTGGACCAGAAAACGATATCGTTCTTTCTAATGACCCACGCGTCAGTCGTCAACACGCGGAAATCAAGCAGCGTGGAAACGAGTTTGTGGTCGTCAATTTGAGTCAGAAAAACTTCATCATGGTCAATGGTGAAAACGTTCAGTCCGAGGGCTTGCAAGCTAACTCGGTGATTCAAATTGGTGACACAGAAATTCGCTTTCTGGCAGAAGCCCCAGCGGTGGTGCCAACGCCTCCTCCTACACCCGTAGCAGCAGCACCGGCTCCAGTTGCTCCGCCGCCGATTTTAAAACCGATGCCGTCGCAAGCGGTGACGGCAACGCCACGTTCTCAATCAATGCCAGCGGCCCATGGTGGATTACCTCCGGCGGCTCCGCATATGTCTGTGCCTCCAGCGATGCCGCAACCTCAAGTAGGTAGTTACGGTGGATTTCCACCTCCACCATCGGGGGCTCATCGTGGGGCTCCAGTTCAAAGTGGTGGCATGCTATCTAATCCACGCACGCGCTTCTATGGAATCATCGTGGTTTTGGGATTGGTAGCATGGTTTATCCTTTCACCAAACAAGAATAAGAACGCCAAGGATCCAAATGCGATTCGTACGTCAGCAATCAGTATGCAAGACGTGGCTGAGGCAGAAAAACGAACGCAAGAGCTGTTGACCGTTAAAAAGGAAAAATACGATTCTGTTCAGTACAGAAGAGCTCAGGAGAATTTCATCCGTGGCTTCCGTGATTTCCAGCAAGGTCAGTACGCCCGGGCTCGTGAAGCTTTCCAAGTTGTGTTGAATTTGGATCCTGAAAATGAATTGGCAAAACGTTATTTCCATCTTTCGAAGATTAAATTCGACGAGTTGGTGAAGTTTAATATGATTCAAGGCAATCGTTATCGCGAGAAAAAGAACTGGCGCATGTGTCAGTCTAATTACTCGAATGTTATGACGATGCTGCAAAATCGCAGAGACGATCCAAGTTACAAAGAAGCTAAGCAGTTCTATGAAGAGTGTTCACTTAATTTGGAAGGAGGACGACTGTAGATGGCTCATCTAATCGTTCGCCTTCGTGGTAAGACAATTTACAATATGCCTTTGGAAGAGGGCCGCTCTTATGTAGCAGGTCGTAAAGAGGATTGCGATATCGTATTGCAGCCTGAAAAAGGTATTTCCCGTGAACACTTTAAGATTTCTTATAACGGCCAATGGATGTTGGACGTTGTTTCTCGCTATGGTGAAGTGATTCAAAATGGTGAGCAGGTTCAGCAGATCGCTTTGGATCATGGCTCGGCCTTTACAGTTCCTCCCTATGAGTTTGATTTCTTGATGAGTTCTCCTGCGGCGCAGCCGTCGTCTTCAAGTCCGGAATATGATCCAGCAAATTTACCAGTGGTAACTTCTGCGGGGTCTCATGACGACAGTGACAGCGGTGATAGAACTGTCGTTGGAGCCGCGCCATCGTCTGCGTTCATCAAGTTTGTAGATTCAAATAATGAAGCCAAAGAATTGATTCGTCTTGATGCGGGGGAGTCTTGGATTGCAGGTCGTGATCCGTCTTGCCATATTCAAATTCGAGATCAACGTGTCAGTCGTCGCCAATTTGAGATTCGCAGAGCGGGTTCGCAGTACGTGATCTTGGATTTGGGCAGTGTGAACGGAACTTTGGTGAACGGCACGCCGATTTCATCTTCGGAACCGACCCAGGTTAAGAGCGGTGATGCGATCACAGTTCTAGATAATTACCTTTACTTTGAATTGCACGATTCCACATTCCAAAATCGTCTGGATATGGTGGCAGTGGCACCGGTGAATCCTTTGATTCAAACGAACGATCAATTGTTGCCAGCAGAATATCAGCATCAAGGCTACGACATTGCTCCTTATCAGGGGGGCGGTGGAATGGCGCCGATGCCATATCAACCTCAGTATCAGCAAGCTCCGGCGGCGGCTCCAATGCCCACGGGTAAGTTTGACTTTAAAAAGCACCGTCCAAAATTGATTGCCGGTGCTGTCGCTATGGTGTTGATTGCGTATCTCTTCAGTGGTGGAGAAAAGAAAGCGCCGGTTCCTGCTCAAGGTATCGTAGCTCCAGGTTCACCACTTGAGATGTTTAATAAACTAAAACCAGAGCAACAAGCCTTGGTACGTCAGCGTTATAAAGACGCTAAGAATATGTACATGCAAGGAAAGTATCAGCTTGCTCAGGATGAAATTGTAAAAATCCAGGACTTGGTTCCGGATTACGAAGACATCAAAGAGATTCAACGTTTGGCTAAAGAGGCGATGTTCATTCAAGAGGAACAACGTCGTAATGACGAACGTGAAAAGGCAAAACAAGAAGCCGAAGAGAAAATCCAAAAGCAGGTGGTTGAGTGCCAAAAGAAAATCAATCCTGCGATCACGATGGAAGTGATGGAAGAATGCTTGAGTAATGTCATGCAGTTCAATCCGGAACATCCGAAAATCATGGAGTTGAAATCTCAGGTAGAAATTTTGACCGCTCAGCGCGAGCAAAAAGCAGCTGACAAGGCGGCTTACCAAGTTCAAGTTTCTAGATTGAAAGCAATCTATTCGAAAGCCCAAGATATGCACAAAAAAGGTGTGAACCCTTTGGGTATCATTGATGCATACGAAAAGGTTATGGCGGCGAAACTGCCAGATCCAGCGGGCTTGAAAGCGCAATCACAACGCAATATTGCCTCGATTCGCCAACAGATGAACTCTAAAACGGCAAGTCTTCAGGCTGAAGCCGAAAAGTACTATCAGTCTCAGAACTTGAAGGGGGCTATTTTGACTTTGCGTAAAGCTCGTCAGATAGATCCTGAAAATGATGTGCTTCCGGATAAGATCAGTCGTTGGACGTCAGAGCTTCGTAAGCAAATGATGTCGCTTTATCAAGAAGGCATCTTGGAAGAGAGCTTTGGTAACGTCGAAGGTGGTGAAGCAAAAGCTGGCGCCAAAGATAAATGGAAGAAGATCTTAGATCTCGATATTCCAGACGGCGAATACTACAAAAAAGCCTATATCAAACTTAAAAAGTACGGAGCGATCTAGTGAAAATCCAAGAACGTTCCTACAGCACGAAAATCATGCGTCCCAAACCATTGATTCACTCTGAAGAGGATGGATCTTTGGTGGTGGTTGCGACGTCTTGGGGGCAGCCTGAGCACGGTCAGCGTGCTTTGGATGAAGTGGTTAAGTATGTCAGTGCGGCAAAAGCCGATGTGGAAGTAACGTCTCCCTTTGAGTTTTTAACTTGCATGACAGATGAGACGAACTACGTCAGAACTGCGTTGATGATCGCGAACGATGCGCTTTATCGTGGTGAAAACAAAAACTCCTACAACTCTGGCGTTGAGATCCTGGTGATCTTTAAGCGTGGCTTGCAGTTGGCGTGGGCCCAAGTGGGCTCTCCGAGTATGTTTATTCAGAGAGAAAATCAAAAGCTGCAACCCTTGTCCATCAATACGGATCTTTCTTCAGAGCTTCGCTCTTCAGAGGAGAATTTGCCGCCTCTTCCAGGTCAATTGTTGGGCTTGGATCGAACTTGCTATATTCAGTGTGGTCACACCTTTGTACGAGAAGGGGATCAGATTGTGCTCTTAGCAGGGACTTCCATTGCAACGTCTCTTTGGACGTTGGAACCTCACGAAGGGAACTTAGGGCGCATTACAGATCGTATGATCCAGGAAGAACCCGAATCGCCATTCTGGCTGGGCTTGATCTCCGTTTAGTCTTCGGAGTCAATTGTCGCCAATGATTTATAAACTTGGCTTCTGATCTTTGCGTTTTCTGGAAGATGCAAAGCGAGCTCTGTGCGTGAC
>JAGIAF010000166.1 GCA_017745015.1 Bdellovibrio sp.
TCTTTGATCTTTTTAAATTCTCCACGCCACTTGTTCATGATTTGTAAGTGGCCGACGTTGCGATCCGCACGCGGTTTCAAGGCCACCGGTAAGAAGAATTGATTCACGTTGGATGAGCCGCCACCGCCACCGATGGAGACGACAAAGCCTTCTACGGAAGCATCTGCTTTAATAATAGCTTCGACCTGCTCAGCGGCTCGACTGGTGGCTTCTAATGAAGTTCCCGGTGGCATTTGACCATTGACGATGATGAAGTCCTGATCCTGAGCGGGAACGAATTCCTGACGAACTTTTGTCACTAAGGCTAAAGACACCACAAAGAATACCAAGGAACCTAATACGACCACATATTTGTATTTCAAAGTCGTCTGTAAGACTTTTTGATACGCATGGGAGAATTTATCAAACAGTTCATCCAAAAAGTGTTCAAACTTAGAGACTTTGGGTTCACTGGCGAGTAACGCTGCCGCACGCATAGGTGTGATCGTGACGGCTTCTAGTAACGACAAGGAAACTGCGGCACTCATGGTGATACCGAATTGGAAGAAGAACTTACCGATGATGCCATCCATGAAGACAACTGGTAAGAATACCGCGATCACGGCGAGAGTTGCCGCAATGGCTGCTGGCAGAACTTCTTTCGATCCATCCGATGCGGCTCGTGCGGAGCCTTTTCCCATGCGGTAATGGCGTACTATATTTTCAAGCAACATGATGGCATCGTCGACGACAATGGAAATCGACAGTGTCAATGCGAGCAGGGTGAAGAGATTTAAAGTAAATCCAGAGAAATATAAAATAATAAACGTACCGACAATGGACGTCGGAATCGAGAACAGAATATTGACTGCGGCTTGAAAGCTTCCAAGGAAGAAGAAGCAAACCAGAATCGTAATCAGAGCTGCGACCCACAGTTTTTCAATTGTCAGGTTCACCGTCGCATCTGTGGGACGAGTGAAGTCCACATTTACGCGGAAGTTAAAGCCTTTAGGGAAGGTGTCTTTGATGCTTTCAAGTTTCGCGCGTACTTCGTTGGCGACCGTGACCTCATTGGTGCCACGTTGCTTTTTGACGGAGATAGAAACTGCTTGGCGTCCGTCGACACGGGCAGTCCGGCGAATGTCAGACAGACCATCTTCAACTCGAGCGACATCGCGGATATAAATATTGCGATCATAAATTCGTTGACCGCCACGGCGTAGGATCTGGATATTCGCAACTTCATTTACGTTGGTGGCCTCACCCAGCCAACGCACGCGCAGTTCGCGTTTGTCTTCGGTGAACTGTCCGGCTGCGCTTTCTAAGTGCTGCGTGCTGATAGCTTCAACGACGTCGGAGAGAGTTAGGTAGAGTCCTTCCAGTTTTTTGACGTCGATCCAGATGCGGAGGTTGCGCTGACTGAATCCTTGAATACCGACTTCGCCCACGCCCGGAAGGAAGCGAACCTGATCGAGCAGATAATTTTCGGTCCAGTTGATCATGTCCCGAAGGGGGGCTTCACCGTAAATCGACAAGATGATGATGGGATCTTCTTCGGGATTTTGTTTGCGAACGGTTGCAGGGTCGACACCGGGTGGCCAGCGCATACGGCTCAGTGCGGTTTGCACTTCTTGTAAGACCACATCGACATTGCGATTGATGTCAAATTCCAAAGTCACAGAGCCAGAGCCTTGACGGGCTGACGAGCGCATCTCTTTGATGCCCTCGATGGCCAAGAGACGTTCTTCAATAGGATCAATCAATTCGGATTCGACAACTTCAGGCGCGGCGCCTTCATAGTCTACGGAAATGCTGACGACCGGGAAGTCGACGTCAGGAAGTTGGCTGATGCCCATGCGATTCATGCAGATCGCGCCAAACACGATCAGGGCGAACATTAGGACCCACGCAAAGACGGGTCGACGAATTGACAGATCAATTAAATTCATACGCATCCTTTGACGGTCATTCTTGCGAATAAGAAACCGGAGATCAATGCGAGTAGCGTCAGTTTTGCAGTTGGTTTTCGATAAGACTGCGCGCTGATTGTTGTCACTGGATCTTGTAAAAGTCCTTTGGGGTCCTCAGCCTTAACTGACACGGAGGATTTCCATGGATATGGAGCTGGCGAAAGCGGATCGCGAGATTGTTAATAACCATGCTTACGATCTTTTGGCAGAACGTTGGTACGAAGCTCAAGACGATCCTATCGCTCTTTTGCGCAATCAACACAAAGTCGAAATGCCGTGGATCCTAGACGTTATCGAAAAAAATATTGGAGGCACAGCTGAGGTCTTAGATCTCGGCTGTGGAGCCGGATTTCTCTCGAATGATCTAGCTCACGCTGGTCATCGTGTCGCAGGGATTGATCTGTCTGAATCCAGTTTAAAAGTGGCCGAGTGCCGCGATCACACGCATTCAGTGAAATATCAAATGGGCGACGTCTATAAAGTACCTTTTGAAGCCAACAGCTTCGATGTCGTCTGTGCCATGGATTTACTGGAGCATGTCTCGGAGCCTTCTCGAGTTCTCGCCGAAGCTTCAAGAGTGTTACGCCCTGGTGGCTTGTTCTTCTTTAATACTTTCAACAAGAACCAGTTGGCGAACTTAGTAGTGATCAAATCCATGGAGTGGTTCGTAAAAAACACTCCCGACGATTATCACGTGTATTCGCTTTTTATAAAGCCAGAAGACTTAAAAGTATGGATGAGAGAGCAGGGGCTTGAGAGCCGCGAGATTCGTGGTATTCGCCCGGTCTTTTTGCAAAAAGCGGTTTGGACGCTGTTCAGAACCGGTGTAGTTCCCAAAGACTTCAAATTCACATTTTCGAAGTCTCCAACGATTGCTTACACCGGATATGCGCAGAAACTTAAATAAGAATGCCGCCGGAGGCCTCGATGCGTTGGCCGTTCACCCAGCCCATATCGTCTTGAACCATGCTGGCGACAAGTTTACCGATGTCGTCGGCTTCACCCACGCGACCGAGTGGAGTTTGGGCGGCCATGGCTGCATTCAAAGTTTTGTCGTCGCGAACACGCGCGCCGCCGAAATCAGTTGCGATAGGGCCTGGAGCAACGACATTGACAGTAATTTTTCTTGGTCCCAATTCTTTCGCCATATAGCGAGTCAAACCTTCTACCGCGGCCTTCAAAGAGCCATAGACGGAATATCCCGGCATTGAGAAGCGCGCTAAACCGCTGGAGAAGTTAATAATGCGACCACCATCATTCATAATCGGCAAAAGCTTCTGTGAAATAAAGAACGGCGCCTTATAGTGAATGTTCGTTAATTGATCGAACTGCTCTTCGGTGAATTCCATGAAGGGAGCATTGATGCCAATACCTGCGTTGTTAATCAAATAGTCAAAACGATCTGTTCCGAATTTGTTTTTCAAAGTCGCTTTGACGTTTTCAGCAAACGGCGCAAAGTTTTTAGAGTCAGCGACATCCAGTTGAAGGGCTGCGGCCTTACGACCTAGGTTCTCAATTTGTGCAACAACTTGGTCGGCTTCGTCTTTTTTTGTGTTATAAGTGAGGATCACGTCGATGCCTTTGGCGGCCATTGCCAGAGCTGAGCTTTTACCAAGTCCGCGGCTTCCGCCTGTTACGATTGCGATTTTCATTTTTAGAACTCCTTCTGATATCCCTAATATAGCCTGTTCAAAATACGGAATAAATATGCTATATTTGAATACACTGTTCATAAATATGAACAATCCCCCAGGAGACGGCAATGGATCGAATCGAAAGTATGCGAATATTCATGAAAGTAGCAGAGCTTGAAAGCTTCAGCCGCGCCGGAGAAATCCTGGGACTGCCAAAAGCCACAATTTCCAGCGGTATCACTCAGCTGGAATCTAGCTTGGGGGCGCGCCTCCTTCACCGCACCACTCGGAAGGTTCAAATGACCCAAGATGGGGAAACCTTTTACGAACGCTGCCGTGACCTATTGGCGGATGTGGAGGAAGTCGAAGGCCTCTTTCAAAAATCCCCAAGCACGGTGAGTGGTCGCATCCGAGTCGACATGAGTGTGCCGATGGCAAGGGGCTTGATCATTCCACGCTTGCCAGAGTTTCTAGAGAAGTATCCCGAGATTCAAATTGAATTGAGCAGCACCGACCGTAAAGTCGATTTGATTCGTGAGGGCTTTGACTGCGTGGTGCGTGTCGGAACTCTAGCAGACTCCGGATTAATCGCTCGTCCTGTGGGCAAACTTCAAATCGTCAATTGCGCAAGTCCAGCCTATCTTGAGAAATACGGTCGGCCTCGTAAGATCGAAGATCTACAAAAGCATTATTTAATCCAGTATGTGCAAACCCTCGGTACAAAACCCGATGGCTTTGAATACTTCGACGGAGAAAAATACCGGACTGTGAATATGAAAAGCAAAATCACGGTGAACAATGTGGATGCTTATACAGCGGCTTGCCTTGCAGGACTGGGGATTATCCAAGCCCCACTTGTTGGAGCTCGTGAGTTGCTCAAGTCCAAAAAACTCGAAGAAGTTCTTCCCAAAATGAAAGTCGAACCGATGCAGGTTTCTATCGTCTATCCTCATCGCCGCAACCTCGCCAAGCGCGTGCAAATCTTTATTGAGTGGGTTGAGAAAGTCTTAAAAGACTATGTCAGTTAGACCGTTAGTGACCTAACTCCAGCACTTCAATGCGAACATTAACGACGCCTTTTTTTAACATTCCAAGTTCGCGTGCTGCTGATTCGGAAACATCAATGAGTCGACCTTTAGAAAAGGGACCGCGATCATTGATTCGAACCACAACGGATTTACCATTAGACAAATTGGTCACGCGCACTTTGGAATCCATCGGCAACGTACGGTGAGCCGCCGTCATTTCTTTCATATCAAAGATTTCACCGCTGGCAGTTTTTTGACCATGGTGATCCGCTCCATACCAAGAAGCTTTGCCGGTGCGGGATGAGCCCACCTTCAAAGGTGAAGCACAGCTAGGCAAGGTCGCAAAGATAAGAAGCAGCCCCATCAGGCCCCGAGAAATTGATCCCATGAGTTCTTATCGGTAATCCCGAAGGGGACCTTTATTCTAGTTTCATCTCAGTAATCCTCTCTTACCCTTCTTAAATTGATTCTGAAGGTTATAAAGGATCAAAGGCTTGTCGAGGAATTGGACAGATACTTTCTGATTTTCAAGGTGTATCGGGGCGATTGTGAAGTAAACCGGGAGTCGTGTATCTTCGGCCTCTATGAAAAACTCACTAAAGCTATTATTAAGCTCGGCTCTTTTATTAACGCTCGCGGCCTGCCAAGGTCAAGACGTTGCGACTTTGAATCTTGAAGGTGGCGACAATATCGTCGGTGGTTCTAAAGTGAGTTCTTGGAGTGATTTGAGCAAGCATGTTCTTAGTATCTTGACCGGTCCCGGTGAACGCATCCAAATTTGTACTGCGGTTTTGATTCGAGATAATATTGCATTGACTGCGGCTCATTGTGTTTATCAAAAAAACAAAATTCGAATTGCCTATGGTGTAGACCTTTATGAGCAAGGGAACGAAATCCCGGTGGATAAAGTGGTTATCCATGAACTTTATGGTGGCCCAGGATCTGGCAGGAATGACCTTGCATTGATTCGAATTGCTGGAAATCTACCTCGAAAATATAAGCCTGTTGCTTTGCCGAGTGTTGCAGATACTCCTTACCAAGGACAGGAATTGATTACGGTGGGGTATGGCAGAACAGGTTGGATGAAAGGCGCGGAAAATGACGGAAGATTGCGTCAGGTGGCAGTAAACGTCGACAGCACGGATATGAACAAAATCTGGATCGGCCGAAGCAATGGAAAGGGTATTTGCCAGGGAGACTCCGGCGGCCCCACATTCTTGAAAAAGAATGGAGAGTATTATCCGATCGGTATCGCTTCGTATATTCTAATGATGAGCGATGACCCAGCAAAAAAATGCCTTGAAGGGGGCGTTTTGATGAATGTCGTATCGTATCTTCCTTGGATCCATCAAAACTTGCCGAGTCTTAATTAAAATCGCCCTGACAAATAGAGTTGTGGCCCGAGGTATTGGTAGTTGAAATCTCCAGTCCAGGGCCCGCTGCTTACGTCGACTCCGACATAAAACCAATTCACCGCAAAACCCGCACCGACATAAGTTGAAAACCACCAGTCTGTTGAAACAGTCGCGTTGACGATGTTACCTTGCATGGTCATATTCGCGGCACCCACCTTATAGGCGAAGACTCCCAGATTTGAACCGACACTCCAAGACGGAAAAATATAATATTTTGCATCGATGCCCAAGAGAGGCAGGGGGGCATTGGCGGAGGCTCGTGCTTCGCGGCTGTTGCTGATTCCGCTTAATGAGGCACTGCCGTCGATACGGAAATTAATAGACGACCACTGCAAGCCGGCTCCCGCTGAAACTTCCCAGGTTGGTTTTTTAATAAATGCGTACGACCAGGAGATCGGGACGACCGTGAAGTTGAAGTTATTATTGACAGTGGCGCCTACGGGATAAATTTGATCGCCAATTTGAATCTGACGATTTAAAACTTTTGTTCCATTGCGGTTTAAATGAAAAACTCCTAAGGTCAATTTATTGTGCTCGGACATCCGCCACATCACATCGCCGCGAATTGTGGTTTCCTCCACATCCAGGCCTAAATCCTTTTCAAGATTTACTTCGTCGCCTCTTCCAAGCTGGGAATTATCAATGCGCAGTTTGGTGTCGAAAGAAGGCAGAAAGTATCCCAGGTGGAAAATAAACATCTCTTCACTTGGCGATGGGTCGGCCCATGCTTGAAGCGGGGTTTGTAAAAACAAAGCCATAAAAAGAAGCAGTATCTTAAACGCGCGAGCTGCCATGGTGTTTCCTTGAAAGCGATTTACTTCAAGTATTTCCGCCTAAAGCTCAGGCGAGAGCAATATGTGATTGTACAGTAGGGTGTTGAAGCTCTGACAGCGCGGTGACAACTTAGGGCTCGGATGTTCCCATAGATCATTCAGTTCGAGCTAATATGGCCTTCGCCTTGCACTTATTTAAGTTATGGCAAAGCATCTCATTTTGAAACACATTAGCACTTGGATCCTATCGGCTCTTTATCCGCTGACTGCATTTGCAGGTGCAGCGGATTTGGATGCTAAACGAACAGAAATGATCGTTAAGGCCTTCAACTCGAAGTCAGAGGAATTTGTCGCTCCGATAACGGCCGATGATGTGAAGATCAAGAACGGCGTAGGCCGTGCGGATCTTAATAAAGAAGTGAAGTATTCTTATTATATTAATACAGAACATCCAGGGGATCCTAAAAGTCCCATCGTAATGATTCCAATGGCAACAAGTCGCTATGCTCCAACGTATTATCAAACCGATGATTGGTGGGATGCGCATAAAGCAGAGTTGGATGCAGCAAAACGCAATGGGACTCAAGCTCCTCGCCAGGACTCTAAAGAAGTAGCGGCCTGGTTGAAAAAGAACAAACTCTCAACCAATCCGTTGGTTTTTAAAATTGGCGAAGATAAAAAAGTCGAGACACAACGTCTGCAAGACTTTCTTTATGATTACTATGTGAATAATTACGCCAAAGACGGAAAGATCACATTGTATCGCGGTGGCGAAAAACCAACTGAAACAGGTGACTGGCTTCAAGGCACTCGTCCTCGTGGCGTTCGCTATTGGACTCCAACGGCAAACTATGCGTGGAGATACGCTCGTAAGAACCAAGGTTTTATTAAAGATCTTTTTGATGGCAAGCCATCCATCTATGTTTTTGAAATGACGGTCCAAGAATTCTGGGCATTGACTCATGAGGGTCGTTATCCAGATCTTACGTTAGGCACAGAGTTGACCAAGCAGGCTCATCGCAATTTTGATGCAACAGGTGTTTTCACTGATGATATCGGCGGTGGCAAAGACTATATGGGTATTGGAAAATTG
>JAGIAF010000167.1 GCA_017745015.1 Bdellovibrio sp.
GCTCTGCCTGAGCGAAGAACTCTTGAACGGTGGTGAGGGGATCTATAGAAAACTGAGAATCACTTTTTTGAGTTTTGGATTGCTCGCTCACTGTATAGAAGTCGTCAAATTGAGTATTGCCTCCATTGGCATCTGCCCCTTGATCGGCAAAACCTTTTGCGCTGACTACTAAAATCGCGATCCCTAGAAGAAGCCTTCTCATGTCATCTCCAAGTCCGTTTGCTGTTGCCCTTGCTAAACATCCTGTTTACGCAATCAGAGCTAGGACTATTAGATTAGGCCCAAAGTACTAAAGCAATGGAATAATTGTTAGACTTTGGTTTGCATGTTCTAACTGGACTAGAAATTATGTTACGAGTTTCTTTTTGAGCTCTGTGCTGACACAAATACCTCTCCATCATTTTGTCACCTAACGACAAAGGGCTGCCAGCACACAACCTAAATCTATGCACCGCCACATTGCCATTCAGCGTTACGTCGAAAGCGGACTTTCCACGGGGGAATTGGATATCACTATGAGAAAGCGCCCCGAACATGCGTGGCCTCGCCTTATCTTATACCAAAATCTACCCGTGTATGATACTCTGAACACTATGAGCGAGAACCACGACTGTCCTCCCAATCAGACTCTAAATTGCCAAAACTGCACTGTAAAAGATGAGAGTTTGTTGTGTGCAATCAATGATGTTCTTCCTTTGATTGAAGCCGCACGTACATTGTGCCGGTATAAAGCGGGACAGGTAATTTTCTATGCGGGCAATGATCCTATCGGCATGTTCACTGTCAGTAAAGGCTTGGTAAAACTGGAAGTCACTTCTAGCACCGGCGCAGCTCACACGCTTCGTTTGGTAGGACCTGGTGGAGCTCTCGGTTACCGGTCGCTTTTTGCAGCGGAGCCGTATCACGCTTCTGCTATCGCGGTTGATGACTGCGAACTTTGCTTTATTCCAAAAGCAGACATCATGAATATCTTTAAAACAAATCCACAGGCGGCACTTCGCCTTCTTGAACACGTTTCTAAAGATCTTCGTTTGGCAGAAGAAAAATGGACGGGTCAAATGGACAAAGGCGCGCCCGAGAGAATCGCGGAAGCATTGCTCTTCCTACAAGAGCACTTTGCCCATCAGAATTGGACTCGTCGTGAAATCGCTCAGTGGGCCGGCACAACACCAGAGACTGTGATTCGCACGCTGGCCCTTTTTGAAAAAGAAGGTTTGATTGATCAAACCGACGGCCGTGTCATCCGCATTGTCTCAAAAGACAAACTCAAAGAACGCACACTGCTCGATTAATCACGAGCAATAAACTCAACTCGACTTTGTTAATTATTTCTGTGTCTGCGCACGGAATACCACTCCCTTTTGGCTTTCCCTTGAAGACTTGGATTTGCCGGGATTAGCCTTAATTCAGATCGGCAATTCCATTAAATCCAAGGAGGAACCTATGCTGTCCCGAAATTTCAAATTCATCGCTGTAACGGCATTTGCGGTCGGCTTCATCGGCTGCGCCGGAACACCACCAAACCTAGAACCAATTGCGTCTACGGCGGACCCTTCGGTAGAGATCGCTCACACTGACGATATGTTGAAAGCCGCCAAGGAAAAGCAAGTCGATGTTCTTTCCCCAGACAACTTCAAAGATGCCCAAAAAAATCTGAACAAGGCCAAAGAATATCTGGCTGACAAAAAAAGCCCAGATAAAATCTTAGAGAAAGTTTCGTACTCTCGTGCTTGGTTGAATGAAGCCAACGCGAAAGCAGAACTTTCAACAAGACAATTGAGCGGTATCCAAGATGCTCGTCAAGGTGCGATGGCAGCGAAAGCTCCTGAGTACTTCCCTAAAGAGTGGAAGAAACTCAACAACCAGCTTGAGAATGTCACTAAAGACATCGAGGGCGGCAATTTGAAAGCGGCCGACAAAAAAGGTCCAGATATCATCGCGGGCTTCCGTCAATTAGAGCGCGACTCTGTCAGCAATACTTATTTGGGTAAAGCTGAAGAGAATCTGACAGCGGCTAAAAAAGCTGATGCAGAAAAGAAAACACCAAAAACTTACGGCATGGTTCAAATGAAATACAACAATGCTGAGAAGTTGATCGCTGAAGATCCTCGCAACACAGCAGCTATTGCTCGTGCCGGCGAAGAAGTCACAGCGGATTCGTACATGCTTGGCGAAGTGATGAATAAAGTGAATGCCGGCAACTCTGAAGATCTTGTATTGCAATCTATGCGTCAGCAAAGAACAATCTCCGGTCAGCAAAGTGCTTTAAACTCTCAAAACAGAACTCTTCGCAAAACAGAAGCGGAATTGAAAGAAGCAGAGAAGTCTCAAGCTTTGATCGACACAGCGGCAAAAATCCGTAGTCAGTTTAAACCAAACGAAGCCGAAGTCTTTACTCAAGATGGTAAAGTCATGGTTCGTCTGAAAGGTTTGAACTTCCCAAGCGGACAAGCGTCTTTAGGACCTAAAAACAAAGCTTTTGTAAAAAAAGTGGAAACTGCTTTGGCTGACATCCCCACTTCTAAAATTTCCGTTGAAGGTCACACCGACTCAACAGGTTCAGCGGCTGTAAACCAAAGAATCTCTGAGCAACGTGCGAAAGCCGTTTCGGATCAACTGATCGCAAATGGCGCTCCAGCAGACAGAGTGGACTCTGTAGGATTGGGCGACGAAAAACCAATCGGCAGCAACTCCACTGCTCACGGTCGTGCGCAAAACAGACGTATCGACCTAGTGATCGAACCACAACTCGAATAGGAGGCTTATATGGCGGCCCATCTGCCTGGCCACGGTTGGAAAGATCTGAAACAAGAGCTCATGGAAAAATGGCATGAGCTCACGGAAAACGATCTGGATAGTACCGGCGGCAAGTCCAGCTCCATCGTTGATCTGTTGGAGAGAAAGGTGGGCATGAGAATCGAGGACGCAAGCGAGAAGTTTGCCGAAATTGCTTCTCACTACCACCTCTATGAGGAACCAGAGGAGGAAACCCCTCCTCCACCTGAGGATAAAAAGGAACGCGTGATGGAGCTCACTCCGAAAAAGGAAACTCCACCAGATATTCTTCCGAAGCCTTAGGCTAACAGCGAATACACCCTGCTCACCCTTAAAGAGTCCCGTTTTGTAAACGGGACCCTTTGTTTCTGTTCACCGAAACAAAGGCACATGGCAACGAGTTCAAAGTCTCAGGCTTGCCATTCACTTTTTTAACCAACAAAAGCATATCGTTTTTAGCTTCTTGCTTCTGCACGAAGATCATCAATCCATCTTCTTTGAGTTGTTCAAACATCTTCGTGGGAATTTCAGCGGAGCCGGCCGTAAATATGATGCGATCATAAGGCGCGCCCTTACTGAAACCTTCAAAGCCATCCCCCGTCATCACACGCACATTGGTGATACGCATTTGATCCAAAATACCACGCGCACGATCTGCCACCTCAGGAATGATCTCAGTCGTCACCACACTCCCCGTGGGACCCACGATATGAGAAATCAAAGCGGCATTCCAACCAGAGCCGGCACCCAATTCAAAAACTTTTTGCCCCGGAGCAAGTTGCAACATATCCAACAGGCGCAAGACAAAGCTTGGCTGAGAGATCGTCGAAACGAACGAACCTTTTTCAAAGATCAACAGGGGATGATCTTCATAGGCTTGCTCCATTGAATATTCTGGAACAAAGAGATGGCGTGGATGGCGATAATATGCCTCCACCACTTGTTCCGAGAGCGGCAGAGATTTTTTAAGCAACAGATCTTGATACTGTTCCATGTTTTCCTTGCCCGAGTCGTTCCTCACAGGCAAGCTTTCGCTATGACCTTGACACAACTCGAATACATTTTAGCCGTTGGTGATACAGGGAGTTTTAGTCACGCCGCTCTCCAGTGTCACGTTACACAACCTACACTTAGTATGCAGATTCAGAAACTTGAGGACGAATTGGGAGTCGTGCTTTTTGATCGCACGAAGCAACCGGTGCGCCCTACTCACGTTGGCGAAATCGTTTTGAAGCAAGCACGTCTGATTGTGCAAGGCTCTCAGCATTTGCGTGAGATGGTTGATGAGAACAAAGGCGCCTTGAGTGGCAACTTGCGCATTGGCATTATTCCAACATTGGCCCCATACCTTTTGCCGATGTTCCTGAATAGATTCATGACTAAGTATCCGAAAGTGCATTTAATTATCGATGAGCTTGAGACTCAGGCCATGGTTGATAAAATCCGCAATAACTCTTTGGATTTGGGCCTGGCAGTGACTCCAATTGATGACATCAATATTTCAGCCAAGCCATTATTCTATGAACCGTTCATGGCCTACTTCGCACCACAACATGAGCTTGCACAGAAAAAAACCGTGGATGAGAAAGATCTGTCAGCAAATGAAATGCTGTTGTTAAACGAAGGTCACTGCTTCCGCGAGCAAAGTTTGGCTTTGTGTCGTAACAGAAAGAACTCCGAGAACAAGGGCCAATTTAGTTTTGAAAGTGGCAGTCTTGAAACCTTGAAAAAGCTTGTGGACCAAGGCGATGGTTTTACTTTACTCCCTTATCTCGCGACTCAAGACCTGCGTGATAAAAAGCGTTTAAAGCCTTTCTCCAACCCCGTTCCCACTCGAGAAGTTTCTATCCTCCATGGCCCGCACTTTCAGCGTAAAGCCATTCTGAAGGCGCTCATCGAAGAGATTCAAGCGTCCCTTCCAAAGGAGATTTCACAAACTCGTCACAAGAATCAGATCAAGGTCGATAATCCCATTGGCCACATGAGATAAGTTTCACCTATTTTTACATGGCAGATATAGCTTTTGCCTATATCTGCCATAGTAAAAGAAGATTGTTCATTTTCGTACAGACCTCCTATCCTAGTTGCATATTGATGGAGGCTTTTATGAAATACGCGACGACACCTTCTAAAGAATCAACCGCAAATCTTCGCTCGATGCCGAGCCAAAGCAAAAGCAAAGGCCTTGATACCGGCACAATCGCAGACATGAAGAAAACATTGGCTGATGAATATCTATTGCAGTTGAAAACTCAAAACTTCCACTGGAACGTGGAAGGCCCTTTGTTCTTTTCATTGCACAAACTTTTTGAAGAACAATACAACAAGATCGCAGAATTCGTCGATGAGTCGGCGGAAATACTGCGCGCCTTGAAATCCCCTGCTCCCGGCAGCTTCACAGAATTTAAAAAAGCATCGAGCATTGAAGAATGCACGGAAGAGAAATTAAATGCGAATAAGATGATAGACATCTTAACGGCAGATCACACGACATTGGCTGAGTTGTATAAAGAAAGATTAGAAACAGCGGAAGCTGAAGAAGAGACCAGTGCGGTGACCTTGTATGAAGACTTGATCACCTTCCACGAAAAAGCTGCGTGGATGATTCGCAGCCATTTGGCTTAACAGTTAGACAACCAATTCGATGATGGCGCGGAATCCATGATTCCCCGCCATCGCACCCAGGATATTTCTCAATGAAGAAATATTCTTCCCTTGTGCGCCGATCAACTTACCGCGGAATTCTTGAGGGAGCATCACTTTATAAATCGTAGTTTTCTCTCCGCAACTGTAAGTGACTTCCACATCACCTTGGCATGACGTCATCTCTTTCACGACAATAGCCATCACCTGTGCAATGCGCTCACGAACTTCATTATTATTTGTTTCAACTAACACACGAGCCCCCAATATGTTCATTGTGCCAAATACTGCGATCGCACTGCAACTATACAAAAAGTTTCTAGCCCTGATTATGTTTTCCAATTAGAGAATTTTTCGGAGCATTTCGAGCAATGTCTCAAATTGCGAAGTCTCCTCGTGTGAGTATGCAAAAACATCGTATTAACCTTCCCTTTCCTCTGAGCTCTGGTGAAATCATTCCACCAATAAGGAGGTATTATGAAAATAGGAGCTTTAGTAAAACTCGCTGCAGTCTGCACTCTGGCTGTTCCGGCAATGTCCACGGCAACAACTTTGTCTCCAGGTCCCATGGATTCGTACACAGCCTTTGAATACACTTCGCAAGTCATTCACCCTCGTGCAGATATGCCTAAGTCATGTGAGGATGTGGCTCTTGATGACACTCAGAAAATGCAAATCATGGATGCACATTTCGAATACATGAAACAAAAAAATACCATGAGCGCAGAGATCAAAAATGCGATGATGGACTATACAAAAGTGCTCGGTAGTTCCACGTCGGTCCGTGACGATGCCGTGGCTGCTCAAAATACTCTGAAAGAAAAATTCGGAAATCTGGGAGCTGCCACCGGCGACTTCACACTTAAAGTTTTCTACGACATCTTGAAACCAGAACAACGTGCAAAAGCTTTGGAGTGCATCAAAGACATTCACAAAACCAAGAAGAGCCCAAAACAAGATCGTCATCACTAAGATAAGATCCGCCCGAATAATTAGACCCAAAACGTACATAACAGGGCCTAAAGTCTCAGATTGAGACTTTAGGCCTGCACTCCACAATCCCTCCATAGTCTCGTCGGAAAATGTAGCTTAAGGACGCCAACTTTGTTTGGTAGATTTAACTATGGCACAAATTTTCTTACTCGAAGACGATCCCGTACTAGGCAAAGCCATTCAACTTCAGTTGGAATTGGAACTGTATCAAGTTATCTGGGCGCGAAATCTGCAATCAGGTCGTGAGCTTGTTCGTACGAATACAAATATTGACCTTTTCATGCTCGACGTAAACCTTCCCGATGGAAATGGTTATGAGTTCTGTGAATGGTTGCGCAAAGAGAGCATCACCACTCCGATTATGTTTTTGACGGCCCGTACGGATGAAGAAAGTGTCGTCAAAGGTTTTGATCACGGTGCCAATGACTATATCCGCAAACCTTTTGGTCAACGCGAGATCTTAGCGCGTATTAAAAATCAATTGGCAGACAAGAAGCCTTCCTTGGAACAGTTGCGTTTCTCGGGTGTGACTTTGATCATTAATCAGCAAGTTTTGAAAACTGAAGCTTCGCAAATCGGTTTGAACCGCCGTGAATTTGAAATCCTTCGCGTGTTTTTCGAAAACCCAGAGACCATTGTCTCTCGCGAAAAACTCATCAGTTCCCTTTCTTCCGGAGAGGAAATCTTTGACCGCACCGTGGACTCGCACATCAGCCACATCCGTTCAAAGCTTCAGAAAAATGGAGTGTCTGGAATTAAGATCAACTCCGTCTACGGACAGGGATACCGCTTGGAGAAGCTTACATGATCACGCGCACTCTCTTTAGACGGAATTACTTTGTCTTTGTTTCGATCATCATCGTTTTTATCTTTATGGCCTTTGGCTCCGCATTCTTGGTGGACTATCTCGATCGCCCCTCGACGACACAGGTTCGCGTGGTCAGACCGCCGAATTATGTTTTCAGAAATCTCTATGAGCAATTGGACAACGATCCTTTGCTGGCGTTTAAAAAATTGCTGGCAGCCAATGGTTCAAATCCCGATAACTTTTTAAAGTTCGATCTTGTCGACAGTGCGGGTAAAAGTTTGATTGATGGTAAAAAAGTTTTGCCAGAAGCTCTTAATGCTCAACAACTTGCGGAACTTGCAAAGGACCAACCCGTTCGTTTCGGTGAGCAGGATTTCGGCCCTCCCCGTTTTGACGTCGCAAAAACAAAATTCCCGGGCGTCTATTTCGTTCATCGCTTCATGCCTCCTCCAGGATTTATGAAGGGCATGATGCCACCTCCACCCGGCATGGGTGGCCCCGGTGGTCCTCATGGAGAAATGGGCCCTCCTCCTCCAGGCGGCCCCGGTCCTGGAC
>JAGIAF010000168.1 GCA_017745015.1 Bdellovibrio sp.
TTGCTGGGGATAGCCATTCCCAGCCCAAGATTCATGGTGCTCAAAGCAAGCTGCTTTGATGGCGTCGGAAATATTCGGATGGTTATTTAAAATCACAAGACCGTATTGGGGATGCATTTTCATTTGCTCCCACTCGGCGTCAGAAAGGCCGCCCTTTTTGCACAGGATGTCCAGGCTGACGTTGCGTTTACCGATGTCGTGGAAAAGCGCACCTACGCCCAGCTCTTCAAGATCTTTCGGGTTGTAGCCCAAGGCCTTACCCAAACCTAAAGAGTAGATGCTTACGTCTAAAGAGTGATTGTAAGTGTAGAAGTCATGGCCTGAGAGGGAAATCATAAAGCCCATCGCTTCTGGAGCATTCTCCATCAAGTCGATGAAGTCAGTGATGATGGGGCGAGATTCATCCAGGGCTTTGTTCACATCAGGATTTTCAAAAAGATCTTCCATCAATGCGACAGAGGATTCTCTTAAGATCTTTGCTTTCGCAAAAGGATCCAGAAGGTTTGAATTCATCTCTTCTTTAACCCAGTCGCGATAAGTTTGCTTGTCCTCATCGCGAACAAAGAAAGAGTCTCCCGTATCACGAGAGTGCAGGCGTTCAATTTTACCGTCGGAGAGCTTGTCTCCAGCGCGGAGGTACAGGATGTGCTTATTATCCACCAAAATAAAAATATCAAAGCTTGTCACTTTGTCAGGACGGATCGTACTCAGGCGGATTCTGAAATAATTGGAAGACTCCATAGGGAAATTCTGCCATGAATACATTGACTTAGGTATAAAATCCGCAATACTGACCAAGTATGGCCCTTCGTCTAGATTCACAAATTATGTACCTAAAAGGAGTGGGTCCCAAGCTCGGGGATCTCTTCGCGCGCAAAGGTCTAAAAACCTTAAGAGATCTCGTTGAGTTCTATCCGCGTGCCTATGAAGATCAGAGGGCCGCTCGCAACATTGCCAGTCTCAAACCGAACGATATCGTCAGTATCAAAGCGACAGTTGCATCTGTTCATAGTGTCAATATGGGACGTTCAACGCGCAAAATGTATGATGTTGTTTTGCGTGATGCCTCTGGACAAATTCACTGTAAATACTTTCGTGTCCCATACAAAGGATACTTTGAGCGTTTCAAACCATTCAGTGAAGTGCGTGTTGTCGGCAAAGTTATTGAATATCGTGGTCGCATTGAGTTTCATCATCCCGACATTCGTGACATCGAGCCCGATGAAGAAAATCAAGATGCGTTGATTCCTCTGTATACAGAAATCGAAGGTCTTGCCACAGCGAAGATTATGAAGCTTGTGCGCGCAGCTTTAACACAAATCGAAAATTGGCCTGAAGAAGCTCTGCCAAAGTGGATGCGTGATAAATATGAATTGAAGCCTCGGAAAGAGGCATTGCTTGAAATGCACAATCCGGATCCGAATAAGGCTTCCGACTATGTGGAATTTAAAACTCCGGCGCAACGCCGTTTGATTTTTGAAGAGTTCTTTTGGTTGGAATTGTATTTGGCCGCTCGTAAAACGGGTTTTCAAAAAGAAGGCGCTCCACAAATTCAAAATGCGGGAACCAGACTTACAGCTCTGGAAGGTAAATTGCCATTCCAGATGACGGGCGCACAAAAAAGAGTTTTTGCTGAAATCAAAGCGGATCTTGAAAAGCCTCACCCCATGCATCGGCTGGTGCAAGGAGACGTGGGCAGTGGAAAGACGCTGGTTTGTTTCTTGGCGGCTCTTTATGCCTCAGAGAGTGGTTATCAGACGTGTTTGATGGCGCCGACAGAGATCTTGGCGGAGCAACACTATAAAAATGCGGTTAAACTTTTAGAGCCACTGGGGCTCCGAGTTTCTTTGCTCGTTGGAAAAACCAAAACAGCGGAACGACGCGAAGTTCTTGCGGACCTTGAGGCCGGCAATGTCGACTTGATCATCGGTACTCATGCGTTGATTGAAGACGAAGTGAAATTCACGAACTTGGGACTTGCCATCATCGACGAACAACATCGGTTCGGTGTTGAACAGCGTGGAATTCTTAAGAACAAAGGAAACTCACCGCACTTTTTGGTGATGACGGCAACACCGATTCCAAGAACACTGGCCATGACTGTCTATGGTGATCTTGATGTTTCCATCATTGATGAAATGCCAGCGGGTCGCAGTCCGATTCAGACTCGCGCAATTTTTGAAAACAAACGCCCTCAAGCTCTGCAGTTTATGCTGGAGCAATTGCAAAAAGGTCGTCAGGCCTATTTCGTCTATCCCTTGGTAGAAGAGTCTGAAAAGATTGACTTGAAAAATGCCGTGGAAGAGTTTGAAAAACTGAAGGCCCAGTATCCGACAATTAAATTCGGTTTGCTTCATGGAAAAATGAAGCCTGATGAAAAAGATCAGGTCATGACTCAATTCCGTCGCCACGAAATTCAAGTTCTGGTTTCCACAACGGTGATCGAGGTCGGCGTCGATGTTCCGAACGCGAACATCATGATCATCGAACATGCGGAGCGCTTTGGTTTATCGCAGCTCCATCAGTTGCGGGGGCGTGTGGGCCGGGGAGAGCACAAGTCTTTCTGTATTTTGATCATGGGCTATGCTGTGTCTGAAGAAGGCAAGCAGCGCACAGAGATGATGGAAAAGACTTCCGACGGTTTTAAAATTTCAGAGTTTGACCTTGAAATGCGTGGCCCGGGTGAGTTTATGGGGACGCGCCAATCGGGTTTAACGGGCTTTAAAATGGCGAACCTTATTCGTGATATGGCGATCCTTCAACAGGCCCGTGAAGCGGCTTTTGAGGTTCTCAAAAAAGATCCGAAGCTTTCTTTCCAAGATAACAAAGGATTGCGTGACGAGCTCCTGCGCGAGCACGGTCCTGCCGCACTCGCAGGGATTGCTTAGAGGAATACGGCCTGGCAGCTTGGCGCCAAAATAACGGGTGCCTTGTGCAGTACTGGTTCTGGATTCTTATTGAAGATATGATCCAAACCCAACTTAATCACGTCTGCATGAGAGAGCTTACCCTCAATAATCAAACGGCGATACATTTCAATCGGATGTTTGCTCGCGTATTCTTTAACTAAGGAAGACACAGTTAAATTGCTGCCGCTGTTTTCTAAGAGTTTATCCAGAATTTTTAAGCCCCGATTCAAGTTGATAAAGTCATAAGGCAGGCGCAACCCTTGATTCATTAAAAACTTTGTCCAGCTATCCACACTAAGGTCGTCGGCGGTTAACTTGGTCAAGTTCGATAAGCGTGCGTTTACTAAGGTGCGAAGCTGTGTTTCGTTGATTTGATTCGTATCTTTATTGCTAAATCCCCAGAATGAATTTGCAATCATATCGGCACGATTCAGCTCAATACCCACTCCTAAGATTAATATTTGCTTTTGCATTTGCGGAGAAATCACGCCACCCATTCCAAAATCTAGAATGTTTACAACAATCTTCTCGTCAGTCAGGCGAATCATGAAGTTTCCTTGATGCAAATCGGAATGGTAAAAACCACTGCCGAACATCAACTCTGTTCCCCAGAGGCTCGCGAGAGCCTCCGCGACGCCTTTTTTAAGTTCGGGAGCAAGGTGTTGCCAAGTTGCCGCCTCTTTATCAAGTTTAGCTCCCAAAACCATTTCTTGAGTCATAAATTTGGAGTCTTTGTTTTTAGGATCGAAAATACCCGGCACATGGAATTCGATGTCATTCTTGTAGCCTGGTGTCTTCATAAAGACAGTTTTGTTATAGGCTTTCGCTGCAATTTTCTGACGAACAATTGTGTCTGATTGGCTGAGCTCGGCGGTGACCGTGGCAGTGATATCAGAGACCAGAGGCGCAAGCTTCGGAAAGCCTTCTTTTTCAAGAATTGGGTTGGCATCAATGATCGTTGCCACTTCTGCCAAGATCCGTGCATCTTCTTGCACGCGTTTTTCAATTTCAGGTTTGATGAACCTTACGACGACATTTTCACGTCTTTCATGGACGGAGATTTTTGCGCGGTGGACTTGAGCCATCGTGCCCACACCCAAAGGTTTTTTGTCGAATGAAAGAATGCGATAATTGCCTTTTTCGCTGTCCAGAAGTTCCTGCACCTGAATCGAGGAAACGGGGCGGACGGAGTCTTCTAGTGTTTTGAAAACCTTCAGCATCTCGGGATTCAATTCGCCTTGTCGTGCGACAACTTGCAGGAGTTTTTGCAATTGCGGGCCGGAGTTTTGAACCATGATTTCAAACTTTTTCATGTCATTCGCAAATAGATCACCACTCAAATATGACGAAACGATCAGTTTTTTGGAAGCTGAAGAAAGGCGGGCGAAATACTCAGAAAACAGAGTCTGCAGTACGATGCGCGTCGGAGCATCCGCTGTTTTCCCAAGTTCAGAGGTCGCAATTTTTTCTCCAATATGATCAAACTCCTGCATTTTCTCGGCAAAGAGAGTGTCATTTGCTTGAAGCAACAAAGTTTTCGCGGCGGATCTGTTTGTCAAAATCTTGGAGGAATTGAACATGAGGTGCTTGGTAAGGTCAGTCATCTCTTGAGCGGACTTGCCTTGCGTAGCGAGCGCTTTTAGCTGTTCTAGTTGCCATTTCAGGTAGCGGTCGATCTGAGATTGAACGCGAGGACTGTCGGATTTAAATGTTGGTAAACCTTTGGCGCCTTGTTGTTCGAGAAGTTGCAAATCTAAGGCGACGCTTTGGGTGTTCGGCCACTCGCCACGGAAAGCTTTTAGGAATTGTTCGAAGTTTTGAACCTTCACCACACGAGGGGGAAGGTGGGTGCCTTGTTGAAGGTAATTTTCGGCGCGATCAAGATAAGCGTCTTTGATTTCCGGAGTTTCACCATTAGCCAGAAGAGCATAGGTCATCGCCACTCGTTGTTCAAAAGATAAGTATAGCTTCTGAGCTCCCGTCGCCCCTGCAGACAGCGAGACCAACAGAGTGAGGAGGAACATGAGTGGTTTGAACAAGTGTCTCATTTTAAAACACTCCCTAAAAAGAGGAGCCCTTGGCTTCATGAGTTGCAGAGTTTGCGCCAATACGAGGAACAAAGTGAGCGGAGATGACGGTGAGTTCAACGTTCAGGGTGCGGAAAATTGGCAGTCACCGGGGAGATGTTTATGATTTGCAACGATGCGTAAAGTTTAAGTGTTACTTAAAAGGGTCAAAACTTTGTGTTGCTCTGTGGAACATTTGTTCTTATCCTTTTTTAAAGACACAAGGATGTGTTCACATGAAAAAGAATGTTCTCAGCACGGTTGCTGTTTCTCTTTTGTTTTCTATTTCGTCTCTAGCAGCAGTACCGTCATATAAAGTTAATATGCGCGTTGGCCTAAAAGGTCAGGCTCCTCTTTCTATTAATACCGTCGCAAAATCAGGTAAGAAAGCTTACATCAGCGAGTTTTCTGACGATGGACAAAATGAAACGATCGTGGAAGTTTTCGCTAAGAAAGCTCAGCAAAACCGTCGTGACGGTTTGTACATGGATGTCACTGTGACAAAACGTGTGCGTGGACAAAAGAAAACTCAAGAGCGCGCTCAAATCTTCGCTCCTGAGAACCAAGAGATGGAAATTGGCGTCGGAGCGAAAGGTCGCACTGCTGGCAATTTGTCTTTGGCAGTCATGGCGCATCAACTGTAACAAGAAAGCAAATTGCAAGCGCATCGAAGCCATGTTGTGATTTTCTCTATCTAGGAGGGAATTATGCAAGTTTGGCTTCGTCGTCTTACGGTCTCTTCAACGTTCGCACTTTTTGCTGCGAACACAGTTCAAGCAGGAACAGTTCTGCGTCTAAATAGCGGTTCTATCGATCCCGCTGAAATATCTAAAAATTTTATCGATCCAACTTCGGATGAAGTGCTGAATTATATCGTTCAGTTCAAAAACATCATTACAACGAAGGATCAAAGTTCTCTCAGTGGTCGCTTTGAGGTCTTGGGATATCTACCAGATGATGCATTGGTGGTGCGTGGATCGTTGAAAGATCTGGCTATCTATCAGGTGGCTCATCCTGAAGTTCGTGCGATTGCAAAATATGAAGCGCAATACAAAATCAGCAATGATCTCGGGGTAGTAAGCGTTTTTGATAAAGACACTGTTCAAAGTGTTTTAATCAAATTATTCAAAGAGGATGACGCCGAAAACGTTACTCAAGCACTTGGAAAACTTAAAGTGGGCCTTCAAGTAACAAACGGAAAGTACATCACAGCTTTGGTTCCTCGTGGAGAACTTGCAGGCATCGCAAGTTATACCGGAGTTGAACACATTCAAGCCACGCCTGAAATTCGCGAAATGGAATTTGTGATGGATAGCAATCTCATCGGTGAATCTGTGCGCCTCGCTCCCGGAGATTACACTGATATTGTCGGTGATGAGACCGGAACTAAATCACTGAAATTCGATGCGGCTTGGTCTGCTGGTTTCAACGGGAAGAACCAAACAGCCTCCATGGCTGACACGGGTCTTGATTCGGGAGACACGACAACGATTCATCCCGACTTTAACGGCGCCGTGCATTCCGGCTACTTCTTTGGTTTGTGGTCGAAATCGTGGTCTGATCCCATGGGGCACGGAACTCACGTTGCCGGTTCCATCGTCAGCCGCGGAGTTCAGTCTCAAGGAAAAATCAAAGGCGGAGCTCACGCAGCTCAATTCGTAGCTGAGGGCATGTGGTCTCCAATGTTGAATGGCCTAAGTGTGCCTTCAAACCTGGGTGAACTTTTTCGAAAAGCAGCCAGCGACGGAGCCTCTGTGCATTCCAACTCTTGGGGGGCCGCTCGCAGCTTTGGAGCTTATGATGCCATGGCCGTTCAAGTAGATGAATGGATGTACGGAAATCCTGATACGTTGGTGTTATTTGCTGCCGGCAATAGTGGTACGGATAAAGACAAAGATGGTCGTATCGATTCGGGCTCGATGACAACTCCAGGCACCGCGAAAAATTGTCTGACGGTGGGAGCTTCCAAAAACAACACGAAAACGGGTGGTATCCAAGTTCCCATCAGCAAGCTTCGCGCTGCCAAAGATGAGTGGCCGGCCGAGCCGATTTATTCGTCCTATTTGTCGGATCGTGATGATGGCCTTGCGATGTTCTCTTCTCGTGGTCCAACAAACGATGGCCGTGTGAAACCAGACATCGTAGCTCCAGGAACTAATATCCTAAGCACAAGATCCCACGTGAAAGATGCAAGTCCTCTGTGGGGCGCATACAACGATGACTACGCGTGGTCGGGCGGAACATCCATGGCAACTCCTCTGACAGCAGGAGCGGTGACTGTCGCGCGGCAGATCTTGCAAGATAAATGGAGCTTGCAAACTCCGTCAGCTGCGATGTTGAAAGCTATCATAGTTCACACGGCTGATGACTTGTTCCCGGGTCAATTTGGTGCGGTAGGTGCGGATAAAGGCCAAGAGCTTCTTACACGTCGTCCAAATTCCGACGAAGGATACGGTCGCGTGGATATGGCAAATCTTGTGAGTTTGGGAGCTAATACAAAAGTCATCGACAATCGCGATGGCGTCGCTCAAGGTTCAGAAGTCGTTTACGACTTCGACTTACAAAAATCAGGTCGCGTGTATGCGAACCTTGTTTGGACTGATGCACCGGGTTCGCCAAATGCTGCAAAAGCTCTAGTGAACGATTTGGATTTGGTTCTCACAACGCCGGACGGTCAAACGCTGAGCATGAACGATCACATCAATAATCTTGAGATGATCGAAAAAGAGGGGCTTCCAGCAGGGCACTATAAGTTGGCGGTAAAGGGATTTAGCATCCCTCAAGGT
>JAGIAF010000169.1 GCA_017745015.1 Bdellovibrio sp.
CTCTCCCCACTTATTATTTAGTGATCTCACTGACTGTGGTTCTTTCTCTTTTTTGGATTGTTCGCAGAACGACAAAGCGGGGGCTTTCTCAGCAAATTTCCCTCGACCTAAGTCTTTTGATCATGGTGTTTGGATTCTTGGGCGGAAGACTCCTACACGTGATCTATGAAAGTTTCGAATACTATCGCGAAGATTTCATGCGCGTCTTTTATTTCTGGGACGGCGGATTTGTTTTCTATGGCGGTATGATTTTGTCAGCCATTGCCTGCGTGATCTACTTACGTATGCGCGCACCGAAAACCTTGGAAAGCTATTTGGATCTTTTTGCTCCGGTGATGGCGTTTGCTTATGCCGCCGGCCGCGGCGCTTGTTTACTCGCCGGCTGTTGTTATGGTCGCTACTGCGATTTGCCATGGGCAATCAGTGGCCGTCACCCTGCTCCGTTATATGCCATCCTTTGGGAGCTGGGAAACTTGTGTCTCATTTTGGGACTCGAAAAATCTCGCAAGTCCCGCGATCACGGCTTCTTTGCCCAACCGGGACGCATCTTTTATATGTGGCTGATTCTGCATGGAATCGGTCGTTTGATCATGGAAGCATTCCGCGATGATTTCCGTGGGCCTACGCTAGGTTTGTCTATATCTAGTTGGATCAGCTTCGTATTGATTCTTCTGGGCGTCGGTCTCCTCTTGAAAAAGCCCGTAACTTCAAAGCCTTGAGCTGTCTCATGTTGAGACTTTTGACAATCGGTGACGCAATTTGGCTTTCTGTCTAAAGAGTTAAACACTCCAACACCTCTCAAATCGCAATAATGGAATCTTCGCAACACTTTAACATTGGCATGGCTGATGCTTTGTATGGAGTTGTGAAGAAGTTTTTTTTATTGAGAGAGGTTTATATGAAAAAGCTCATCGCTCTAGGAATTGCACTGACAGCGGCCTTCGGGTTCGTTGGTTGCGGCAGTAACAACGATAGCACAAACAACAACCTGAATGCCTACAACTGTCCAATCGGTTCGACTTGGAATGGTTCGTACTGCGGCACGGTTACTGGCGGAACAAACATCACGCCGGGCACAACACAGCTACGCTACTACGACTATATCTATTACTTCAATTACTCATGGGGTTTTGCGAGCAATGTGGCTCCGAGCTATCGCAAATCCATGCGCGTTGTTAACACAACTGTATATAAGAAGTTCTTGAAAGAAGCGATGGGCGTTTGCGATCGCAATATCTGGGGCTGGAACACAGGTTACGCAAGTTGCGATGCTTGGGCTTCAGGTTCTATGATCTTACAAATCGACTTGGATAGCTCTTTGAAACCGACAGTCTACTTCACTGCGATTCCATCTCAACAATGGTTCTCAGCAAGTATCGGTATCGATGGCAGCGGTATGGCATACAACCCACTTGGCTTGAACCAAGGTACTTACAACTTGATCAACCAAAGCAAAGGTTTTGAGATCAGAGCAAACGGCGCAACAACAACAGCCGGCAACAGACACTTGATCCAAATCCAAGCTGTGACTGGCACAACTGCTGACACAAATATCAACTACACGATCTACTATCCAGACAGTGCAGGTCAGCCAAAAGCAATCTTGTCAGGAACTTTGACTCGCTACTAATTCTGCGCAAAAATCCAGAATTATGACTGATCAACCTCAATCTAAAACAGTCAAATGCCCGCAATGCGGGCGTTTGGCATTGTACTCACCAGAAAATCCCTATCGTCCTTTCTGCTCTGAAAGATGCAAACTCATCGACCTGGGTGAATGGGCCAGCGAAGGTTATCGCATTCCAGTGAGCCCTCAATCTTCAAGTGATTCTTTAACAATCGACGATCTCTATGATGAAGACGATGGCAGTGAAGGTCATAAGCACTAAGGCTTTGCGCTTGATGAGCTCAGGAAATCCCCACTGCGAGCCTTTTTCGCAAATTGCTATTGACGAACGATTCTTTTTAATTTGAAATTCGAGACTGTCATTGGACGACGAGAATTTATCATCACGATTTAATCACAACATAGACACACAAAAGTGTCGCAAGAGGAGTTCACATGAACAAAGCACAACTTATCGAAAAAATCGCTTCTGAAACTAAAGTTTCTAAAGCTCAAGCTGAAAACATCTTGGATTGCGCAGTTGAGAACATCAAAAAAGCAGTTAAAAAAGGTGACGATGTTAAATTGGTAGGCTTCGGTACTTTCACTAAAGCTAAACGTAAAGCTCGCACTGGTCGCAACCCACAAACTGGTAAAGCGATCAAAATCCCAGCTGCATGGGCTCCGAAATTCCGCGCTGGCGCAGAATTCAAATCAATGGTTAAGTAATCTCCTTTAAAAGAGATTCTTTCCTAAAAAGGGTGTTCTTCGGAACACCCTTTTTTTATTCCATAAACTCATTGTTCCCCTGCATTGCGCGTCAGTCGCGCTTGTCAGTTTCAACCTCAGGGGATAGACTTTCCCAATGGCAACTTTCAGTAAAAAGATTCAAAAATTAGGTGTGTATACAAGTGGTGGCGATGCGCCCGGAATGAATGCGGCACTTCGTGCTGTAGTCAGAGTAGCAATTGCGCAAAAGCTTGAGGTTTTCGGTGTCATGCAAGGTTATGTGGGCATGATGGAAAATCATATTGCTCCACTTACTCAACGTGATGTTGCAAACATCATTCAACGTGGCGGCACCGTTATTAAAACCGGCCGTTCAACGGAGTTCACAAAGCCTGAAGGTCGCGCGAAAGCTGCCGCTAACTTGAAAGCTCATGGCATTGATGCTCTTGTTTGCATCGGTGGTGATGGTTCCTTCCGCGGAGCTCACGCTCTTTGGGAAGAACACCAAATTCCAGTGGTGGGCGTTCCTGGCACAATTGATAATGACATCTTTGGTTCTGATAAAACAATCGGCTTTGATACGGCCGTCAATACAGCTTTGGAAGCCATCGACAGAATCCGTGACACAGCGGCATCTCATGATCGCTTGTTCATCGTGGAAGTGATGGGTCGTAACTCTGGCTTCATCGCCTCTCACGTAGGCTTAGCTGGTGGTGCAGAAGAAATCTTCACTCCGGAATCAACGACGACAGTTGAAAAAGCGGTTGAGCATATCAAAGAAGGTATCTCTCGCGGCAAATCGAGTTCCATCCTTGTAACTGCTGAAGGTCAAAAACCAGGTCGTGCTTACGATCTTGCAGAAGCCATTCGTAAAAAAACCGGTTGGGATGCGAAAGTTTGCATCTTGGGTCATCAACAGCGCGGTGGTTCTCCATCAGCTGCTGACCGCATTTTGGCGAGCCGAATGGGCGCTGCGGCCGTGGATTCACTCTTGAAAGGTCGCTGTGACATCATGATCGGCACCGAAGGTGAAAGATTAGTTGAGGTTCCTCTCGATCTTGTAACGAAGAGTGAGAAAAAAGCCCATCTTGACCTCGTTTCTCTAGCGAATATCCTCGCGACATAAAATTCTTGACCTCTTTTCTAGATGCCTGAATTCTAAGGACTATTCGCTTTAGAATTCACTAAAAAAGAGGTCAACATGAAACGTCTGTTTATCGCCTTGCTGATGGTGTTACCACTCCTCGCAAGCTGCACAAAAAAAGATAATGAAATCACAATCGGAGAATACGATTCACTCACTGGTAGTGATGCGACTTTCGGTCTTAGCACGAACAAAGGTGTTCGTTTGGCGTTTGACGAAATCAACGCTGCCGGCGGAGTGAAAGGCAAAAAATTGGCGCTGATCACTTTGGATGACCAGGGTAAGAACGAAGAAGCTGCAGCTGCAGTGACTCGTTTGATCACGCAAAATAAAGTCACTGCGATCATCGGCGGTGTTGCCAGCGGTCGTTCCAAAGCAGCGGCTCCAATTGCTCAGGCAAAAGGGGTTCCTTTTGTTTCCCCTTCTTCCACAAATCCAGATGTGACTAAAGCTGGTGACTATGTTTTCCGCGTTTGCTTCATCGATCCATTCCAAGGTTCTGTGATGGCAAAATTTGCCCAAGAAAACTTGAAAGCTAAAAAAGTAGCGATCCTTCGCGACGTTAAAAATGACTACAGCGTGGGTTTGGCTGATGCCTTTGCCACAGACTTCAAAAAACGCGGTGGCGAAATCGTAACGGATGTCAGCTACCAAGCCGGCGACATCGATTTCAAAGCACAATTGACGCAAATTCGCTCTAAGAATCCAGATGCGATTTACGTTCCGGGTTACTACACAGAAGTGGGCCTTATTGCCCAGCAAGCTCGTCAATTGGGCATTAAAGCTCCATTGATGGGTGGCGACGGTTGGGATAGCGACAAACTTTCTGAAATCGGAAAAGAAGCTATCAACGGCAACTACTACTCCAACCACTACACAGTTGAATCCACAGATCCTGCGGTGACTGAGTTCATTAAAAAATTTAAAGCTAAATACAATGAAACTCCGGATGCTTTGGCCGCTCTTGGCTACGATGCTGCCAAAATCTTGGCTGCTGCCATGGAACGCGCTCCCGACTTGTCAGGCAAATCTATTCGTGATGAACTAGCTAAGACCAAAGATTTCCCTGCAGTGACTGGGAAAATCACTTTGAACGAAAACCGCGACGCCGTGAAAAGTGCCGTAGTTGTTCAAGTTGAAGGTCAAAACCGTAAATACATCACGACGGTCAGCCCTTAAGGAGCTTCATGCAAGATTTTGTACAACATCTGATTAACGGTATTAGCCTTGGCTCTATCTATGCATTGATCGCCCTGGGCTACACGATGGTGTACGGAATCTTGAAGATGATCAACTTCGCCCACTCAGACGTTTACATGGTGGGCGCGTTTGCTTCTTATTATGTCGCAAGAGCCTTCGGTATCGAGGCGCACCCTGGAGTCGGAACTCTTGCGATCCTTCTTATCTCTTCGATGGTTTGCTGCAGTCTTTTAGGTGTTGTTATTGAACGCCTGGCTTACCGCCCTCTTCGCAACTCCCCAAAATTGAATATCTTGATCACCGCTATCGGTGTGAGCTTGTTCCTAGAATACGGGAGCCAAGTTGTTTTCGGAGCCGATCCCAAAGTTTTTCCGGAAGTGATGAAAGATTTTGTGATCTTCTCTTTTGGCAATGTCGAATTGAAGTCGTTTGACGTCACAGTTCTCGGCGTCAGCATCTTGGCCATGATCGGTCTGCAATTCCTGATCTATAAAACGAAAGTCGGCAAAGCCATGCGCGCAGTGAGCTCCAACGCTTCTGTTGCCAGCTTGATGGGTGTCAATCCTGATAAAATTATCGCTTTCACCTTCATCGTCGGTTCAGCTCTGGCCGGCGTCGGCAGTGTTCTTGTCGGTATGAAATATCCAAAGATCGATCCATTGATGGGTATGATGATTGGTATGAAAGCCTTCGTTGCGGCAGTTCTTGGTGGCATCGGCAATGTGCGCGGTGCTGTTTTAGGTGCCTTGATTATGGGACTTTCTGAAGAAATGGTTGTTGCCTACATGTCGAGTACTTACCGTGATGCCTTGGCCTTCAGTATCTTGATTGCGATCTTGATCTTTAAACCAGCGGGCCTTTTGGGTAAATACTCTGTGGAGAAGGTGTAAAATGAGAGCCTTAAAGAATCCTCTTATTTCTCTGGCCGCGGCTCTTCTTTTTGGTGTCGCAGTTCAATTTGGATTTAATGAATACATTCAGCTTCTGGTGCTTTTTGTCAGCGTGAATTGCTTGATGGCGATGAGCTTGAACTTAGTGAATGGTTACACGGGACAGTTCTCATTGGGGCATGCGGGCTTTATGGCCATCGGTGCTTACTTTACAGCCTACGCTTCTTTGCACTGGAGCTTCTTACCACCAAGTCTTTCTGCTCTTACGTTTTTTATCTATGCGATTGGCAGTGGATTGTTGGCAGCTCTAGCAGGATTCTTGGTTGGCCTTCCTTCATTACGCTTGAAAGGTGACTATCTTGCCATCGTCACATTGGGTTTTGGCGAAATCATCCGTGTGGCGCTTTTGAATATGGATTTCTTGGGCGGACCTCGCGGTCTTGCCAACATTCCGGGCTTTGATTCTTTCTATATGTCTTATGCTTTTGCGATGTTGTGGATCTTGATCTGCTTCTTCACAATCTGGCGCGTGATGAAATCAAGCTATGGCAGAGGATTCCTGAGTGTTCGTGAAGATGAAATCGCCGCAGAAGCCACTGGCATTAACACGACAGGCATGAAAGTGCGCGCGTTTGTTCTTTCTAGCTTCTTTGCCGGAGTGGCCGGAGCATTGTTCGCGCACTACACTAATTTTATTAATCCTTCCTCATTCACATTCCTACAAAGTGTGAATGCGGTGATCATGGTGGTATTGGGTGGCATGGGCTCCATGTCGGGATCTATCGCTGCTGCGATTATCGTCACGGTTCTTCCTGAAGCTCTTCGTCCTTTGCAAGATTTGACAGGCATTGATCTGCGCATGGTGATCTACTCACTGGCTTTGATCCTTGTGATGATCCTTCGCCCGAAAGGAATTTTCGGCGAACTAGAGATCACTGATATTTGGAGAAAATATGTCCGACGTTCTGCTCGAAGCTAAAAAGATCACTATGCAGTTCGGCGGTCTTAAAGCCGTCGACTCGGTGGAATTCCAAATTAAAAAAGGTCAGCTTGCTGGTTTGATCGGTCCCAATGGCGCTGGTAAGACGACAGTCTTTAATATGCTAACGGGCGTGTATCAACCCACTCACGGCGAGGTCATGCTTGAAGGAAAGTCTTTGAAAGGACTTCGTCCCTATCAGATCTCTCACCGTGGTATTGCCCGCACCTTCCAAAATATCCGTCTATTTAAAGGTCTGACTGTTTTGGAAAATGTTTTGATTGCAACTCATCAACACGTGAATTACGGCTTGATGGATACGTTGCTGCAAACTCGTAAGTTCATTGAAACTGAAAAAGCTTTGGAAGAAAAAGCCATGGCTTTGCTGGAGATCTTCTCTTTGCAATCCAAAGCCCATGAACCGGCAAGCTCTCTTCCCTACGGTCAACAGCGCAAGCTTGAAATCGTGCGTGCCTTGGCGACAGATCCAAAGATAATTCTGCTGGATGAGCCTGCTGCCGGAATGAATCACTCAGAAACTCATGGCTTGATGGAAACCATCGCCAAGATCCGTGAGCAGTTTAATTTGACGGTTCTTTTGATCGAACATGACATGAAATTGGTGATGGGTATCTGCGAAAATATCGTGGTTTTGGATCACGGTGTGAAAATCGAAGAGGGCTCTCCAAAACATATCCAAAACTCTAAACGCGTGATCGAAGCTTACCTAGGCGTGGAGGAAACTCTGTGAGAGAACCAATGATTTCTGCCGAGAACCTCAGCGTTTATTACGGCTCCATTCAAGCCTTAAAGGGTGTCACTTTCCACGTGAATCGTGGTGAGATCGTGAGCCTGATCGGTGCCAACGGCGCTGGTAAAACGACTACCTTGCGCGCACTTTCAGGTTTGGTGCCGTCACAAGGTAAGATCACTTTCGAACAAAAAGATCTGCAAATCGTTCCGACTTATCAACGTGTGCAATTGGGCATTGCCCAATCACCCGAAGGTCGCGGCGTCTTCCCGCAAATGACAGTGCTTGAGAATCTTGAAATGGGTTCATACAGCCGCAATGACAAAGACGGTATTAAAAAAGATTTCGAGATGTGCTTGGATCTTTTCCCGCGCATCAAAGAGCGTCTGTGGCAGCAAGCAGGAACTCTCTCTGGTGGTG
>JAGIAF010000016.1:0-10364 GCA_017745015.1 Bdellovibrio sp.
TCAATTTCTTCCCATGCGACTTCATCCAGTCCGCAACAGGCATTTATAGAGCAATTCCAAAGCCCTCGCGTGTGGTTTCCGTCACCGGATTCCCCAATTCTCGCTGACGCCCCGGGACGTTATCCAGTGGTTTTCAACTTTCTGTTCCAAAGTATCCTGGGCTGGACTCCAACAGGTGCTGGGAAAAATCTCTCTGAAAAGTGTTCGACTGATCTTTGGGAGAGTCGCATGCGCGACCCCCGTCTTGCAGTCTCAGCGCAGATTCAAGGCGGTCTGGTTCAAAAGTATCTGCAACAATGCAGCGCTGAACTTGAGAGCGGTGATGATGGCGGTTTGACGAATGCTCGTCGCATGTTGAGCATGAGTTACGATCCGCAAGGACATCCGTTTCTTCGTCGCGTGGTGATCAATCTTCCGGGAAACGTAAAGCTCAAAGGTCTGTTGGCATTAAAAGGTGACTTCAAACGCCGTCCTTTTGTGATTTTGCGTTCGGGGATTTTTTCTAGCATTGAAGACTTCCGGCCTGAGCGCGGTTGGTTGATGATGTTATTTGAACAAGCACCGTTCAATGTCTTGCTGGTGGAAAACATGACCAGCGCGGATTTCATTGCGAACAACAATCAATTCTCGTTTGGCGGGTATGATGAAGGTATTCAGAATATTCTGCTCGCGCAGATGTTGAAAAATCCGGTGGAACCATTGTCTCGCATCGTGGACAGCGTTCACGTATTCGGAATGAGCTTGGGCGGTCACGGAGTTTTGTTCTCGTCACTTTTGAATAAATACAATTCTCCGAATGGTCATTCCTTGATCCAAAGTTTCTTGGCGATGTGTCCGGTTGTAAATTTGAAGCCGACCATGGAAAGCCTCACACAGAGTGGGGTGAAATCCGCCTTCGTTGATTTGTGGGGACGTCGTCGCTTGGGCAATCTTGAAGAAAAACTTCCGGGCTTGGTTCAATACGACAGCTTTAAATATTTGAATAAGGCTGTTTCTGAAGTGGTCAGAACTTATCACGGCGGACTTTCTTATATTTCCACTGTGAAGCTTCCTCCGGGAATGAAAGACAGCGAAAGCTTCTGGCACGACAATGATTTCTGGAAGTTCTATCAAGACGTGCAAGAGCCGGTGATGATCTGGGCCACAGAGCAAGACCCCTTGGTGCCGTTCGATAAGAACTCGCAAATGCTTTTGAACAAGCAAATGAAAGTTGCAAGTAAGAATCTGCGCGTAGTGGAATTCGCACAAGGTTTTCACTGTACTTTGCCAGTGGCCTACGATTGGAAATTTATTAGCTCGATGTTTCAAGCCTATATCCTGTCGCATTCTCCAACTTTCAAAATGCGCGATCAGAATTTGAACATGGAGTTGTCGGATGAGGAATGGAAGGGCTTTTTCACGGGGCCGATCCTGACTCAGTTTGAAGTGGACGAGCCGGGGCGCAAAAAGAATTTCGTTAAAATCGAAATCAAAATGGTGAACCCTCAAGGCAAAGACAAATCCATGAACTTGAGTTTGCCATTATCCGAATTTGATTTCCGTTTCCTAAATTCCGTTTTGAGTTCTTCGGAAAAGGAAATGGTGGTCCGTTGGATCAATCAAAACCTCCGTGTCAGCGTTCAACAGGCTGCAGGTAAAGCGAACCTCAAAGTCTCTTGGCCAATCGCTCTATAAGGTGCCTGGCACTTTTTTGGTCATTTGTGCGTTAAACTGAAGTTTGGCAAATTCGCCAATCAAACTTTCACTTTCTTAATTTCATGCGTTCTTCTTAAAAAGGGGGACGTCATGGGAATATCTCGCAGAGATTTTCTAAAGGCTGGCTTGTCGGCAAGTGCTGTCAGTGCGCTTGCGCCATCAACAACCCAAGCTGAACCCCAGACGAAATATATTCCTGTCAATGTTCGCTATAAATCACTGTCGAATCCCATCTCGGACTTGAAAGAGTCCTATGACATTTTAGTGATTGGATCAGGTTACGGCGGAGCCGTGATGTCAGCGCGTCTGGCCGAGGGAAGATCCTTAGCGATTCTGGAGAGGGGGGCCGAGCGTGCGCCAGGCTCATTCGTTGAAACCTTCAAAGGCTTTTTGAAAGACTTGCGATCTAAATTGAAACCGTTAGGACTCTTCGAGCTTCATCCAAATCACGAGATGGATGTCGTGACGGGGAATGGCTTAGGTGGCACCTCATTGATCAATGCTGGTGCGACAGTGGAGCCTGATGAGGATGTGTTCCGTGACGGGCATTGGCCATCGGAATTAGTTGACGATGTTCGTTCCGGAGAATTTCAAAAGTATTACGCCCGAGTGAAAAGAACTCTGCAAGCTCAGAGCTATGATCCAGCTCGTATGCGGAGTGCGAAGGTCGACGTGCACAAGCTGGCAACCGAAAAGCTTCATCAAAAATTTGAATATGCGCCCATTGCAGTGAACCTCTATGGGCAAAAGCAAGTCTTGGGTGTCGAACAACCGAAATGTATTCAATGCGGAAATTGTTGCGCTGGATGCAATACCGGAGCGAAGAACACTCTGAATATGAACTATTTGCCCTTGGCGAAATACCACGGCGCTGAAGTTTACACGTGCATGGAGGTTGATCATATCGAAAAATTGTCCGATGGAAGATACCGTGTTCATTGCGATTACCATTATGATGGAAAAAAGAAAACGCGAAAAGTAATTGAAGCAAACACCGTGATTGTAGCTGCGGGCACCATGGGCTCGACTCGCTTGATGATGAAGTCTCGACGTTATGGCTTAAGTCTGTCGAATCAACTGGGGCAAAGATTTTCTGGAAACGGGGACGTGTTGGGGTTGTCTTTCAATACAGACTATAAAACGAATGCCATTGGTTTTGATTCTGCCAGCGAGGTCCGTGTGGATATGCGCCCTGGGGCGGTGATCTATGGTGTAGCTGACTATCGCCCCGGAAGAAAAATTTCCGAAAGATTCATTATCGAGGAAGGAACTTTCCCGGGGGCTTTGACGATTCCGCTTCGCATGGCTATGGCCACAGCCAAATTAAAGATCTCACGCTGGCGTGCACTTCGAGTTTTAAGAGATGTCACGCTTTCGAAGGATATTGAAAAAGGAGCCCTAAATCACTCCATGGTTTATTTGGGAATGGGACATGATCGCGCGGATGGACAATTGATTCTTGATCGCAAAGACCGTGTGCGAGTGCATTGGCCCCATGTGATGAGTGATCCAGTTTTTCCCATGATTGATCGCGAGATGAAACGACAATCTCAGGTCCTTGGGGGGAACTTTGTGATGAATCCGCGAACCTTGATTGTCAGTGGGAAAAATCTTGTTACGGTTCATCCTCTGGGAGGTTGTGTGATGGGCGATACAGCAGAATATGGAGTCGTAAACCATCTGGGGCAGGTTTTCACAGAAAATGGAGAACTTCATCAGGGACTTTATATTATGGATGGTTCCGTGGTGCCAACGGCATTGGGAGTAAATCCACTTCTGACAATTGCCTCTTTGGCCGAGCGAGCCGCAGAACGAATCAGGCACCTGTGTTAAGGAAGTCTTTTAAGTATCTGTAGTTGTGGCCTTCTGTGCTCATAGTTTTGAAGAGAGCTTTCTCCAGTTTCGGCATTAAATCTTTGTGTTTCTTATTCAATATAAAGTATAGCGGTACTCGAGAAAATGGTTCCTTCACTGTTTTAAGCTGGTCCATCAATGGTTTCAGTGACCTTGGCAAAGAGTCAATGATGGGCTCTGCAAGAATGATGTAGTCAGCCCGTCCAGCAACCACCATGCTGAGCCCTTGATCAATGGTAGGCACTGCATCTAAACGCAAACGCATGTCGCGGGCTTTTTGACGAGTGGTGAAACTATTTAAAATTATTAAACCCTTATATTGCGGAAGTTTTTTTTCCTTAAAGCTTCTATTCGACTTTGCATAAAGAATCAGAAAGTTTGAAAACCCAATGGGCTTGCTTGTCGCAATCAAGTTAGGATATTTCTCAATGATGTTTAAGCTGCGAATCATCTCGCCATCAATCTCACCATTATCCGCAAGTTGGGCCGAGCGTGCTAACGGGAGCGCAAGAAAATGCGGCTTAATATTCTCCCGAGCAAGGGCTTTCGTATAAAATTCTTGCAGCTGTGCGATCGGTGGCAAATCGTTAAAGCCTTCTTGGACGCTGATGCGTAAAACCATGGGGCTTCCCTCGGCCCAAGCCGGTTTTGCTAACAGCATAATGAAAAGACTAAAAGTGGTGATCGATATCTTCTTTGGTGGCAGTTTTGCGAAGCTGGCTTGCAGGGCAAGAGTCGGCGTTGTCTTTGTGAAGACTGGAAGGGACGCTCTAACAACTGAGATAAGCAAAGACCATTGCCACATATCACTATGTTTAATTGTTGGCTTTGTTGGGACAAGTAAATGCTGATGAAAATGCTATTTTATTTGCGCGGCAAAATGGGGTGATTTTTCTGCCAACTTTTTCATATACTCGAGAACGTCCTCTTGTGCTTCAGCAGACAGCTTTCTGAAGGGAACGATGTGTTCGTCCGGCACATAACGGAAAGTAAAGTTGATCCGACGAGTTTCAAAGTTGGAGATATCGTTCAATGGAAACACCAAATTATTTTTGTCTTCAACTCGCTGAACACGATGGAAGAGTTGTTTCTTAAACTTTTCGCCGCCGAAGATTTGCAATGAGCTGTCTTCGAGCCATTGTTGTAGAACCACGTTGGACTTCGTCTCCGTTCCTTTGCTGGATACAAATTGGAACAGAGCTTTTTCGCCGAACGAAATAGAAGCGACGGGACCTGGTTCGAAGTCTTTGTGCTCGCCCACGCGCGCGCAATCGACTTTCTTTCCATCCTCATCCACTTTGTTGCCGTAGTAATTGATTAAACAAGTGTTCAAAGTCCAACCGCGAGGAATGTCGCGGGGATCAAAATTGTCTTTCACCAAAGCTTCAATTTTTTGGACCAAATGCTCTAGCACCGGTGGATATTTTTCGCCAGTCACGCAGCGATTATAGATGCCTTTCGGTGGGTGATAGTAATTCAAGCAGGCAAATTGCCAGTTCCCTAACCAATACACCGGGCGCAAAAGTGGGCGCTGTTTTTGGTTTTCAGGTGGAGGATTGTTTTTGGAATAACGCATCTCCCAGATCGGATAGAGCGTGTTCAAGTACTTTAGAATCTCGTCTTTTTCGCGCGCAGTGATGTAGTTGTCCTTATAGATCAGATTTTGTGATCCATTTTGGGGACGTTGCGCATTTTTTAAAGCGGGGTTTTTCCCCGAAAATCGCTTTTTAGGCTTGAACATAGGCGTCGATATTTACCATAGTAGACTCATTGCTGCCAAGAGTGGCGCCATAAGATGATGACAGGGCGGGGGCCTTAAGCTAGAAATGAACCCTCGGAGGATGAAAAAATGACAACACCGGTGCAAGCTAAGCTCGGACCTCAAGAAAAACAGCTTTTGATCAACCAGATCCCTGCCTTGAAAGGCAGAAAAATCCTCATTATCGGTGATATCGGCCTTGATGAATACGTTATGGGGCAAGTTCGCCGCATCAGCCCTGAAGCTCCGGTTCCAGTTCTTGAAGTTGAAGAAGAAGACAAGCGTTTAGGCCTAGCGGCCAACGTTGCTCAAAACGTAGCCAGTCTTGGTGGCACTCCGATGATGGTCTCTGTTGTTGGTGACGACACAGGTGCTGATCTTTTGAAAGAGTTGAGCGCAAAAAATGGCGTGAGCTGGGAATACATGATCGTAGATAAATCCCGCCCAACAACTCGTAAAACCCGCGTGATGGCAAAACAACAGCAGATCGTGCGCGTTGACTATGAAGTAAAAAAATATCTTTCTGAAGAGACAGAAGCTCGCTTGCTATCCGTGGTTGAAAAAAACGTTGTTCAAGCAGACTGCGTGATCATTGAAGACTACGCCAAAGGCGTGATCTCTCGTAACGTGATTCAAAAAGTTTCTGAAATTTGCAATAAGGCCGGCAAGAAATTGATGGTCGATCCACATCGCAACAACCTAGGTTCGTTCTATCAAGGCGTTGATTTGATCAAGCCAAACTATGACGAAGCGGTTGTTTTGACTGGTATGGATTTCAACGACTTGAAAAGCAACCCAAATAAGGTTGTTGAAGTAGGTCGCGCTCTTCAAAAAATCACAGGCGCTAAAGAAGTAGTTTTGACTCGCGGAAAAGACGGTATGACGATTTTCTCCGGTGATCAAATCACAGAAGTTCCAACATACGCGCAAAAAGTCTTCGACGTAACAGGCGCTGGTGATACAGTTATCGCAGCCTTGGCGTTGGGTCTTGTTTCTGGTCTTTCATTGGTTCATAGCTGTATGCTAGCCAACAACGCCGCAGGTGTTGTGGTCGGCAAAGTAGGGTGCGTGCCATGCGAAATTCCAGAACTCATCGACTACATCAACGAAGTCCACTAAAAGTGGTGAAAAAGGCTCGCCGGCTTCGTTGTCGGGCCTGCTCCTCGCTTCGACGTACTGAACGTACGCCTACGCTGCGGGGCAAACCCTTCGCCTCGCATTCGAACCTTTTTGACCGCTTTTAAAATAGAATGGTTTAAAAATGGGTGACCAAACATTCAACGTTAATTCGAAACTTCTCCCGCAGGGATTTCCGCGGGAGTTCGATGCTCATATCTACTATAGAAACGAAGATCGCGATTTCGCGAATGAACTTCGTCTTAAAGCGATCGAGACGTTTCAAGGTGAGAGAGTCTTCACAGGAGAAATGATCCCGATTCCTATTGGGCCCCATCCAACACCGATGTTCGAAATCAACTTTCCTCGAGAGAAGTTCGCTGATGTGGTATTATGGTTGATGAAAGAGCGCGGAAATTTATCTGTGCTTGTACATGAGCTGACAGGCGACGATCTTTACGATCACACTCAAGCGGCCATGTGGTTGGGTCCGCAGATTAACTTGGATTATACAGTTTTCTAAATCCCTCAAGGACGTGGAGGCTTTTTGATCTCTCGCGAGCAGTGGCTAAAAGGATTAGCCGACCATCTAAGACAACTAGAAATGCTCTGGGATCTTGAGCCGATTCAGCTGATGGATAATCTGTCAGTTCATATCGTTGGACATTCAAAACGCAAATCCGATGGCCTTGCGGTCGTCGTGAAAACCGGTCCAGATATCGACCTCATCGACAGAGAAAAACAATGGCTCCGTCACTTTCCAGGCTATGCGGTGCAAGTCCTGGGGGCCGAGAAATCTCACGGTGCCATTCTTATGGAGCGCCTTGAACCGGGAGTCACTTTAAAACAAGCCACAGAACATGACGATGACGAGAAAACCTTGATTCTCGCAAGTATGATCAAAGGTCTTCATTCGCGCTCGATCATCGGGGGCGTGTTCAAACATCTTTCTGAATTAGCTAAAGACCTCGATGTTCTCGAGGGAGCAGTGGATAAGAAATTGCTCGCCAAAGCTCGCGGCATTTTTGCTGAGCTGACTTTGGATCGCAGCCAAGATCGTCTTTTGCACGGTGATCTTCACCACGGCAATATTCTGAAACATAAGGTTTCATGGAAGGTCATTGATCCTCACGGCTACCTCGGTGATCCGACGTTTGAAATGGCCGTGATGATGTACAATCCTCTCGATGCCTTTCCCACAAATCGCCCGCTCAAAAAAACACTCGAACGCCGTTTCGCCATCCTCAATGAGCAACTCTACTTTGACCTCCAACGCATGAAAATGTGGGCCTTCGCCATGGCCATGCTCTCAACGGCATGGACCTTCGAAGACACCCAAAAACTCCTCGGCATCCCTTTCCTAGTAGCCCAAGAACTCCAATAGGGTGCCAGCTTCTTTTCCCGAAAAAGTGCCAGGTTCTTTTTCTGCAAACGAAGCAGGCACCTTTTGGCATTTTTTGCAAGGAATGCTCCGATTTGGGCATCTCTAACCCCCTGATTTTATAGAATTCCTAGGTGTTTTCGGTCGGCTGTGCTAGAACCTCGGCACACATAATCCTTTACCAACGGGATCAGCCAAGATCCCAGCTGTAACAAGCATGGCTGTAATAAGCCGAGGAGCCCGAAGATGGAATTGAACGAAGGTACCACTGCGTCCCTTGCACCGATCAACTATGCTGACGACGACGTCGCCAAGCCTCTTGAAAACAAAGCCGCAAATTTCTACTCGATGACACTGGAAGATTTGAAAGCCTACCTGAAAGGGAAAGGCAAAGAGCAATTCCGTGCTCAGCAAATTTTCAAATGGGTTTACGAGCAACGTGTAACGGATCCAGAGCAAATGACGAATTTGTCGAAGGACTTCCGCGCAGAACTTCCGAAACTTCTTTCTTTCGAACTTCCAAAAGTACTGACTCACTTGAAGTCAGTCGATGGAACACAAAAGTTCCTTTTCGATATGGGCGACAATCAAAGCGTTGAGTCGGTGGTGATTCCTTCTGAAGGCCGTCTGACTTTGTGTATTTCTTCCGAAGTGGGCTGCAACATCGGTTGCAAGTTCTGCTTCACGGGCAAACAAAAATTAAAACGCCGTTTGCGCACGGAAGATATCGTCGGTCAGTTCATGCAAGTTCACGACAGCTTGTCTGAAGGTCAACGCATTACGAATATCGTCTTCATGGGTATGGGCGAGCCTTTGGATAATCCAGAAGCCGTATTTAAAACTATCGACGTGATCCACTCTCCATGGGGTATTAATCTTTCTCGCAAGAAGATCACGGTGTCTACATCAGGTATCGTTCCAGAAATGTGGCGTATCGCGGACGCGAAAGTTCGCTTGGCCGTGAGCTTGAATGCGCCAACTGATGAGATCCGCACGCAAGTGATGCCGATCAATAAAAAATGGAACGTCGACATGTTGCTGGATGCTTGTAAGCAGTACACTGATAAAACAGGCGATAAAGTGACATTCGAGTACGTAATGCTTAAAGGTGTGACGGACTCTATCGAGAACGCGCGCCAAGTGGCGAAGCTGACTCGTCACATTCCGTGCAAAATCAATATCATTCCGTTCAACGAACATCCAGGTGCTCCGTATGAGCGTCCTTCTGATGCGACCATTGAAGCCTTCCACACGGAATTGAACCGTTTGGGAGTGCACGTGTTGCTAAGACGTTCTATGGGGCGCGATATCTTCGCGGCTTGTGGCCAGTTGAACAGCACGCACAAAGAAAACTCTGCGACGATGGATATCTCCAATTCTAAATTGGCGGGTATGCCGAAAGCAAAACGCGAGTTGATGGCTGAGCACAAAGCCGAACATGCGGCGAAGAACGCAGCTTTTGCTGCTGCGAGCTTTGACGATGAAACTGAAACAAACGAAAACGAAATCGAACTAACGTAGTCCACACATCAGGAGAACTATAAAATGTCTGAAATTCTAGTAGTAGGAAGCCTTGCATACGATTCAATTCAAACACCGTCAGGCCGTGCGGATCGCGCCTTGGGTGGTTCTGCGAATTACTTCTCTTTGGCGGCTTCATTGTTCTCTAAAGTTCGTGTTGTCGGTGTTGTTGGTGAAGACTACGAGCAAAAAGATTATGATCTTTTGAACAACCGTGGTGTTGACTTGGCAGGTCTTTCAAAAGTTCCAGGGAAGACATTCCACTGGGCGGGCGCTTATGAAGGCGATATGAACGAAGCGAAAACTTTGAACACAGAGTTGAACGTTTTTGAACACTTCAATCCACAATTGCCAGAGCACTACAAAGACTCTTCATTCGTATTCTTGGCAAACATCGCTCCAGAACTTCAATTGCAAGTTTTGTCGCAAGTAAAGACACCTAAGTTTGTCGGTCTTGATACAATGAACCTTTGGATCAACATCAAAAAAGACGCTTTGCTTGAAGTTGTGAAAAAAGTGAACTTGGTATTGATCAATGAAGGCGAAGCGAAAATGCTGACTGGCGCTTCTAACGCGATCTCTGCAGCTCCAATGATCACAGCAATGGGGCCTTCAGCAGTCGTTATCAAACGTGGCGAATATGGTTTTGCGATGTACACGAAAGAAGAAGGCTACTTCATCCTTCCTGCAATGCCGATTCCCACAGTGATCGATCCAACAGGTGCCGGCGATACGTTCGCAGGTGGTTTCTTCGGTTACTTGGCAGCACAAAAAACAGTTCCAACAGTAGCAGCCTTGAAACAAGCCTGCATCATGGGTTCCATGATGGCTTCTCACACAATTCAAGATTTCTCGGTGAAAGCTTTGGCGAAAGTGACTTTGGCAGATCTTGAAAAACGTCTGACTGAATACAAAAAAGTAATCACGATTTAAAGGTACGCCGTACCTTTGGGGGTGCGGTGCGTATAAAGATAGATACAAAAAAGCCTTCTTGGATTTTTCCGGAGGGCTTTTTTTATTTCTCTATTTTTTAGTTTT
>JAGIAF010000016.1:10374-22415 GCA_017745015.1 Bdellovibrio sp.
TTTAGTTTTGCAAATTTCGACCGTCGTCCCGGTTTTTGTAAGGGAGAAGATCTCGTCGATTTCTCTGTCTGTCACCGCAATGCAACCTGCCGTCCAATCTAACGTGGGGTGAGTTTGTTGCACTGAACGGTGTGCGCTCGGAGACACGGGGAATCCATGAATCATAATCAACCCACCTGGTGAGCGACCGTGAAGACGGGCATAAGCCACGTCTTTCGCATTCGGGTAAGAGACGTGAAGTGATTTGTAGAACTCACTTTGCAAGTTCTTGCCATCGATGGTGTATGTGCCTTCTGGAGTTTTGTAGTCGCCCGCAAATTGCTTGGCTCCGATTGGATTTTTACCCAAAGCGATGCGGTAAGCTTTGATCACCACATCTTCTTTCAGGATGTACATCCAACGTCTTTGCTTATTAATGACGATGCGGTCGATCTTGCTACCATCCGCAACGAAGTTTGCGAATTGGGAAGAGTTCAGGAACGGACGCGAATAAATGCGATCGATAGTATCGCAATAAGCACGGCTTTCGGCCCCAGCGGCAGAACCACTTAACATAGCAATAAGAAGAACGACTTTTTTCATAGGACGGACTGATTAGCATGCTGAGGCTTGCTCATCTATGAGAGTTTTTTCAAATGCCTCACTTTTAATGCTCTTATGACTTGATGCACAACTGCAAGGAGAGCCTAGAACGAGTAATACGCTTCCAGCTCTTGAGGTGTGACGTACTTTTTAAGGATGTTTCGCGGAATTCCTTCATGAATCATATCGCGGATCACGTCGATGAACTGCTTTTGCTCATGAGGATTTAAGCGCTTTTGCGACATATAAAGGGCGAAGTTATATTTCATTCGCGGATCTGGAATGACGACGAACTCTGTTTTAAGTTGCGGGAATTCTTTCATATACCGAGTGAGGAAAGCCGGGGAGGTCAGAACGGCGTCGACTTTTCCTTTTACTAAGAGCTCAATCACATCATCTGGGAAAGACTCAAAGCGAGCGCGGTTCTCTGCTATTAAAAGTTTTAACTCATCGGGCTCAATAAAGGCGACACCGCCGCGAACTAAGCCGAAGTTGATTTTTTGATTCTGAAAATAGTCTTCCGCTTTAAACTTTGCTTGGAAGACCTTCTTGTTGACGATGAGCAGACGAGTTACTGAATACAAAACCAGAGGGTTGGCGACTTTGTCCCACTCTTTATTCGTCAAAGTGAAAGCATAGAGGTCGATACGGTTGTGGCGCATTTCATTGTAGCCGCGATCAAAAGCATAGCTGCGTTCGTTATAGACGCAGTCGACGTGCTTACGCAATTCGTTGAAAAGCTCGATGGAAATAAGGTTCACACCCTCTTTGTCTTTTTTGATCGTGTCAGTATTACGACCAACAGTATAAATGCGATTGCAGACAGCCCAAGAGGGGACTGCGGCAACGACCATTAGAAAAGAAACAAAAACTAATTTAAGCATCTGAGCTCTTTATACCTATTATTTTGAATAACTCTAGTAGAATTAAACAGTACCTCTAGATTGCAAAAAGACAATTCTCAGAATGAGTCAGGACTTTGATCGGGTTATTCCCAAAGTCGGGGCTAAATCCTTAAGAGAAGAAGAGAAAATTCCGATATTTCATATAGCTATGAGCAAGAGAAAAAAGAAATCCTCACCTGCCGAGAACCTTATTGAATCCCTGATGGAAGATGTCCGCGAGATTCAAGCGGATTCTTCTATCCACAAGGATGCAAAGCAGTCCGCGGCCGAAACACGCGTTGAGGAAAGCAGCTCTAGCGACTCCATTGATAACATGTGGGAAAGCCTTGAGAAAGACGTCGGCAGCGATTTAGACTCGGCTGAGTTTGACGCTGGATATTCCAGTGATGAACAAGGCGATGGCTACGAAGATTCTATCAAAGAAGAATTCACTTCGGATGAAGATAGCGTTTATGAATCTGGCAATTCTTATGACATGCCGGAAGGTTTTAGCTCTCTTCCTCCATCAGAGCGTGTGAATGTCAGCTTTGATGCATCTGAAGGCTATAATGGTCCTTCCGCGGATGGTGGCTATCAATCTCATGACGAAGTTCACAACTCTTATCGTCCATCCATGGCAGATGAGATGGAAGTTCCCATGTTGGAAGACGATTCGACGAGCCCTGTGCAAGCGACTTCTTCCCTTACAGAAGACAAAACAATTTCGATTCAAGACTTGAACCTGACAGCCGGGTCGGCAACGGGTACAGATGCAATTAATTCCAACACCGATGCTGATAAAACCTTGGCGGTAACGGGATTTGCGAATGCTCGTGTGGGTGGTCGTAAGCAGAATGTTGACGTGAAGGTCAGCGTGGGTAACTTCCGCGGCAGCAGCCGTACGGGAGCTGCGAACGTCATGACTTCCGTGGATGCAAGTCTTGCCCAAGCTGAAAATTTAAAAATTGCCCAACAACGTATTCTAGAACTCGAAAGAGAAGTGGAATCGTTGCGTGCTGAAAATGAAGAACTGGCATCTGCCGGTGAAATCATCCGCACTCGTACCGACGAATTGGGTATCCGTATTACTTCTTTGGAAAAAGAGAAGGTTGAAATTCAAGAATCCGCACAAAGCGAGATGTTGATCTTAAAAGGCAATCTTCAATACAAAGAAAACGAAGTCGCCAAAGCCCGCATTAAAGTGGATGAGTTGGAGACTCGACTTAAATCAGATTTCAAAAAGATCCGTGTACGCGAAAGAGAGCTAGAAAATCGTCTAGAGCTTCTTCGTGCCGAAAAAGCTGCTCTGGTCCGGTCCAAAGATGAGTATATTCTTGATCAAAAAAGAAAAATTGATCAGCTATCTCAGGAACTCGATAATTACCGTAAGAAGTGTCTTGAGCTTAACAAGACTATCGAGGGGAATCAGGACCAATTCAAACGTACTGAACGCGCTCTGCGTTTGGCGTTGTCGAATCTTGAGGTCAAAGAGGAGAGCCTCGTTCCACTCAAGAAAGCTGAGTAGTGATGGAACCCGTTTCACCTGCGGCTGAGGCGAGCGACAGCAATGTCGTCGTAAAGCCCGCACCTGTGAAAAAAATCAAAGTTGTCGTGAGCGATCTGCATTTGGGTAAGGGTCGCTTATTGCCTCAAGGGGGCTTGAACTCCCTTGAAGAGTTCTATTATGGCGACAAGCTTGTGGAGTTCATTCATTACTATTCAACAGGCGTCTATCGTGACTATGAAGTTGAATTGATCATCAACGGCGACTTCTTTAATTTCCTGCAGTGTGATTACAAAGGTCACTTCTTATCGGTTATTACCGAGGCTGTTACCTTAGACATTTTGAAAGACATTGTAAAAGGCCATGAACATGTTTTCAAAGCTCTGGCAGACTTTGCTGCCAAGCCTGGCAAGACAGTTACTTACATTGTGGGCAATCACGATCAAGGCATGCTGTGGCCTGCCTGCCGTGCCTATTTAAATCAAATTGTCGGTGCACCGGTGCGCTTTAAAAACATTGTCTACTTCTTTGATGGCGTGCACGTAGAGCACGGTCATATGCACGAAGCGGCTAATCGCATGGATCCTAAGAAGTTCTTTTTGAAGAAGAACTTGGTCGAGCCGATTTTGAATCTGCCTTTTGGATCCCATTTCTTCTTGGAAGTGGTGTTAAAGATTAAACAAACCTATCCTCACGTGGATAAGATTCGTCCCTTTGGTAAAATGGTTCGTTGGGCTTTGGTGAATGAGACGGCAACAATGATTAAGGCCTTTTTCATGGCCTATCGCTATTTTTTCAAAAGTGCCTTTGTTAAAGATCCTCGCCGTCATTGGCCTATCAAGCGTATCATTCAAGTCATCTTGGAAAGTGCCATTTTTCCAGATTTAAGTGAATCGGCGCGTAAAATTTTGGGGGACGACAGGGTTCATACGGTGGTTTTTGGACACACTCATGTGTATCAATACCGCCAGTGGTCTGAGGACAAAGAATATTTTAATACAGGAACATGGACGGAGCTCACTTCATTAGATATTGTGTCTCTGGGAAAAATCACGAAGCTGACTTATTGCCTGATCGAATACCCTGAAGATGGAGGGCGTCCTCGCGGTCGTCTGAAAGAATGGAAGGGTTATCACCGTATTGAGGAAGACGTCGCGATTTCGTAGTTTTTTCCATCACCTTGTTGGAAAGAGAAATCGCCATGTTGGAAATTACCCAAGCCAGTCACCAAATCCCAAGTAACTTGATTCAAGAATGCCAATCTTCTTTGAAGCTTTTCCTAGAGCGCAAAGAGATCGGCTTTCCACAACTTGTGGAGCGCATTCAACTGTGGCAACAGTCACATAAACATGGTGCTGATTTCGCAGCGAAATTCAAAAAATTAGTTATCGTAGGTTTGGGCGGAAGTTCATTAGGCACACGCGTGATCGCGGAAGTATTCAACTCTGAATCTATGTTCTTTGTTGATAACGTTGACGCCTTGGTATTTGAAACCTTGATCGATGAATTGGGTGACTTGAAAGAGGTCGCTTGGGCTTTCATCTCTAAAAGCGGTACGACGATTGAATCTTTGTGTGCCCTTGAATTGCTTGATCAAGTCTACAAAGACGAGGGCATGAGCCTTGCCGCTAATTCCATCGTAATTTCTGAAACAAAATCCAGCTCATTGACAGAGTGGGCGCGCCGAAATGGTGTTCCTGAGTGCGAAATCCCTGTGGATGTTGGTGGCCGTTTCTCTGTTCTTTCTCCGGTGGGTATGTTCCCAGCTGCCTTCATGGGTCTTGATCTTGAAAAATTCCGTGTCGGTGCAAAGCGTGCGCTTTTGGATACTGCCACTGTGACGCAAACGATGGCGCAAGTGATTCAATCTTACGGACGTGAAGAATGGATCACACTTCTTTGGTCGTATAACTCTCGTATGAAAGACTTCGGGGGGTGGTATGCGCAATTGTGGGCAGAGTCTTTGGGGAAGCCTGTGACTCGTGCAGGACAACCTGCTCCGCGTGTAAGTACTCCGATTGCCGCGATTGGTGCTTCAGACCAACACTCGATCTTGCAGCAAGTGATGGAAGGTACGAAAGATAAGTTCGTAATCTTCCAACGTGTCGAAGAGGCTGAAGGCGGATCAATGCGCATTAAGAGATCTCAATTCAAAGAAACTGCGGATCTTGAAGGCCGCACGATGGGTGAACTTCTGCGCGCAGAAGCTTTGGCTACTCAGGAGGCTTTGGTTCAGAATGGCGTTTCTACGATGACCTTGAAAGCGAAAGCTTTGGACGAAGAAACTTTGGGCTACTTGTTCATGTTCTGGCAGCTTGTTGTTGCGGGGCTTGGCGAGTACTTGAAAATTGATGCTTTCAACCAACCAGGCGTGGAACTTGGTAAAGTTCTGGCAAAAGCGAAACTTAAAAAAGCGTAGTTTCCGACCTTGCAAATGATCGAATTCACAAGGGGAGCCTAAGGTTCCCCTTTTTTTTATTGGCGAGAAGGGTGCGGAAACCAATCAGTTTCGATGTAATAACGAGATATCAGACAGAGTTCTAAAGAAGCTGTTTAAAGATTTCTCGTCACACTTTCTTTCAATGCGTCCTTGAAGTTTATCAAAGTAAGTAATTACGCTTGTGGAAGTGTTCATTCCTTTAAGCGTTAAGCTAAGTACATACCCTCGGGCATCACCCTCGTGAATAGCCCTTTTCAAAAGCTTCTTTTTTTCCAGAGAGCGAACACAATGACTGACATTGGCTTTGGGAATTCCAAAGGACTCTTTGATTTGAGTGGGGCGCGCGATCTTATCTTTTTCAAAGAAAATTGAAACGAGAACCAGGGCCTCCATCATACCCAGCTCGTAAACAGCGAGCCCTTCGCTGACTTTTTGAAAGATCTCGTTGCCCGCAACGACAATTTGAAAGCTGGGATTTTGACTTAAGAATTTCTCAATCTTCATATGGTGAAGATAAAGTTTCATGTTGAACTATTCAATATGAAACTATGGTGGGGCTGGCGTATTTGCTCTTTTATCTTTCGAAAGAATGGTTAATCTCAGGCTTATGACGATGAATTCAAGTCAGGCCTTGTTGCCTCAAGCACTCTCGAAGCTAATTACTAACTCTACATTTGCCTATGCAGCGGCTTTCATCAGTGGCTCGGCGTTACTGGCGCTGACGGCGCAACTAAGCATACCGTTGCCATTCACTCCGGTTCCTATCACTGGCCAAACCTTCGGAGTCGCATTGCTGGCTCTGTTGTGGGGCAGAAAGCGTGCGGCGGGGGCATTTGCGCTGTATCTGGCTGAAGGAGCTGTGGGTTTGCCAGTTTTTTCCCAGGGAAAAGCCTTTCTGACTGTGGGGCCGACGATGGGCTATCTAGTGGGAATGTTATTGGCGACATGGATCGTGGGCACGTTGGCTGATCGTGGCTATGCGAAATCATTTAAAGGGGCTTTGCTTTCAGCCTACGCAGGATCCGCAATTATTTTCCTGTGTGGCACTTTGGGGCTTTCATTCTTTGTTCCAAAAGAGCAAGTGTTAATCATGGGAGTGTTTCCGTTCTTGATTGGTGATTTGGTTAAGAATGCTCTCGCGGCAGGAACGGTAGCGACATTCTACCGTCGATCAAAAAGCACATGATTAGATACCTGATCGCTTTCATTCTTTCGACGGCTCCCTTTGGTGCGAATGCGTCTGTTAAAGTGGCATTCTTTGAAGCACGAGATGCAAACGGAAAGATCGTCACCATGGAAAAAGGCGGACGCTTTATTCACGTCGCGATCTCTGTCGGAAATAAATGGATGCATGCACATCCTTATTGGGGAGTGCAGCTTGTAGATTCGTTGAAGAAGATCGGAGATCCGGCCGTTATACTCACGGATGAGTCAGTAGCTGACTTAAATGAGTCCCAAGTGCAAAAGTATCTGCGCCAGAAGTATGACAGCAGTTTTTCGTGGGAAGACCATGATAAAACTTATTGCTCTAAGCTGATCGCAAATATTTTGCAGATTTCTCCATCGCCAATGCAATTCACTGGAACTGTTTGGCAGTTTCAAAACCGTGCGAGGGCACAAGGGGTGGGCGTCTCTCCCGATGATGTATTCAATGAATTGAAATCGCGAGGTTATCATTCGTGGATGAATCGCTGTGAACAGGTATTTTAGGCAGTTCATTGATGACCGACAATAGAGCTTACGTTGATTGTATGCATATTCCAAAACTGAAAATTGCATATCTCCTTTTCTGTCTTGATGATCACACTTCAAAACCTAAGCAGTAATTCAAAACTGAAAACAGATTGGAGTTAGTTATGAAGAAGACGTTGTTACTTATGACTTTGGCTCTTTCAATGCCTGCAATCACAAATGCCGCCGCCATTTTGAAATTTGAAACTATGTATGGAGTTGATGGTCCCTTTGTAGGCGGGACTCAAGTTCGCGGTGTACTCGGCGACGAGCTACCCTGGGAGATTGAAAGCGCCAAGGGCTCTCTATCCACAGAGGGAAATCTGAAAATTAGCGTTAAAGGTTTAGTGTTTAGTGATGCTTCGGTGGTGCCTCCAAATCTTCGTGGTAAAAACGACGAGAAAGAATTCCGTGCAATGGTCAGCTGTATCTCTGAGAATGAAGGCGACGGAACTTCGCTGACCAAGGTGATTACTCGCGGTTTTCCGGCAACGACCTCAGGGAATTCTGAGATTAATGCGAAGATTAAGCTTCCGGAGACTTGCATTGCCCCAATTGTATTTATAATGGCGGGATCTGAAGAAAAGTGGTTTGCAGTCACAGGTTTTGAAGCGCCGCCCATGCCGAAACCGAAACGTTAGTTCTGTCTGCGAGCTGCGATCATAAGGCACGAGTACGGCTCGTGCCTCATTCGATTATGCGCGTGCGGTCTTCTTACCGTAAAGGTGCGGAAGATAACCTGCGCCCAAAACACCAGCGTGGTTTTTGGTTTTTGCGATTTCAATTTTGCACTCAAGGTCGCCGTTGATTTGGCGGATGAGTCTTGAATAGTTCGCTTTCATATCTTTGAAGTACAAGTCCTTCACTTTGATCAAACCTCCGCTGACGAAGATCTTTTCAAGGTTGTAGCCGATAGAAAGATTGTGGCAAAGGATCGCTAGTGCCAATGCCATGTCAGAGAACAAGGGTTTGAATTTTGGATCTTTGCTTTCAACAATTTCTTCTACAGAGTTGCCAGTGAAACCCAATTCCTTTGCACGTCTCAAAAGACCTGTGCCCGAAGCGATACCTTCAACAGTGTAGTGTTGAAGTTTATCTAGATTTGCTTTCACACCTTGGAAATCAGCCACCGTGTGGCCGTACTCCGAGCCCATGCCGCCAGATTGGCAAGGGAAGTGGTTGAAGATAATACCAGTGCCAATACCTGTGCCGATACTCACGACAGCGTAGGACTTCATACCTTGAGCGCCGCCAACCCAACCTTCAGCCAAAGCTGCTGCTGTAGCATCATGTTGGAAGTACACTTTAGTTCTAAAACCTCGTTTGATGACTTCTTTTTCAACCATGTCACGGATTGGAACGATCTTCCATCCTGGGTAATTCACCGGATTTAGAAGTTTACCTTCTTCAGCATTCAACGGACCTGCGCTGGCAAGACCGATGCCTTTGAAAACCGAAGCCGCAGTTTCTTTAGGGAAACGTTTTTTGAAATCTAGAGCGATATCCGCCATCAATTGGATCACGCGTTTTTGAGTTTTTGTCGCGGAACCTTCGCGTTTCATATCCACAGGAACTTTTACGAAATCGAGCATATCTCCAGCATCATCCAGAAGAGCAGCTGCGAGTTTAGTTCCACCAAGGTCAAAACCAATCGTGTAGGATTTCTTTTTCATTTATTATTTGCTCTTTTTTGAGGGAGTTCTGTTCACTAGAACCAATGAGGAGTACGGCGCCAATGTCACGCTCGCCCAACCATAGTTATCAACCGTATAAGATAGATCAGAACAAGTTTTTGCGCCACGAACATACGAAGGACCCGTCAAGTTGCAGTAGCTGCCCTTCGGAAGACCCGTTTGGAATGTTTGCGTAACTGAGCGATCCGAGAAGTTCAAAACGATGAAACCAAGGTTGCCACGACTGAATGACAACAGGTCCGAGTTATTCGTCCACCAGTTTGAAATGTAGAACGCTTTATCGGTAGCATTGCGGAAGTCCACCATCGCGGCGACTTCAGGCAGACGGTGTTCACAAGTCCAAGGCTCCGAACAACGACTGTTGTTATCCAAGATGCCTAGCGTGCGAAGATCTGTACCCACTGGCGGGCCTTCATCATAGTTTGTGAAGCTAAAGCCCGAGTAAACCTGTGGGTAACCGTAAGGATATGCCAACATAAAGATCTGCGCCAGACGGTAGATATTTTGATCAGCACTATTGTAGCGCAGAATGCTGCCGTCCCCTGTGCGCTCAAGATCGTGGTTTGTCACAAACACGATGGAATCATCGCTCGCAGGATAACCTTGGCCCATGTTCATCAAAGACGACAAGTGTTTGCCCTTGATAGAGCCACCCAAACGATTTGGATAATCGTACGCTGTTACATCGCCTACATAAGTGTAGTCGCTGTATTTAACAGGACCTGACGGATCGTAGATGATTTCTTGATAGATATAAGCAGAACGTTTCAAGCGCGAGGTGATCGCCGCCAAATCTTTTGCCGGGATGTGTTTCGCAGCATCCAAACGGAAACCGTTCACCCCCAAATCTAAAAGATGGTTCAAGTAGTCAGCCATCTTTTGCTGTACATACGGAGATTCTGTTGCAAGGTCAGCAAGGTCTACGAGTTCACAGTTTTGCAATTCATAAAGATCAGAATAGTTAACGATGTTATCGTTGCCATTGCGATTGCAGTGATGGAAATCGTTGTAAGAGTAAAGACCTGGATAATTGTAGTGCGTGAATGAAGTGCCACCGGAACCTGTGCCGCCTGGGATGCCCGTCATGTGATTCAAGACCGCGTCCGCATAAACATCAACGCCGGCATTTTGACAGCGGCGAACCATGTCTGCGAATTCTGCTTCAGTACCGCTGCGAGATTCAAGTTTGTAGCTGACTACTTGATAGCGCTCCCACCAAGAGTTGTTGAAATGGATGTGCTCATGAGGAGGTGAAACTTGTACGGCAGAAAATCCGGCAGGGCCTAAGTAAACCTCGCACTCACGCGCAATATCTTTCCAGGGCCACTCGAAGAGCTGAACAAATACTGTTCGTGGGCTCGCAAAAGCAGCGGAACTTGCCAGAAGCAAAGTCGTAACTAAAAGACGTTTCACCATTGAACCCATTGCGGCTCCTACAAACGTTGGTTTTCACCCGTTTTCTTATCAAACAGGTGGGCCTTTGTCAGGTCGATCTTCAAAGGAAGTTTTTGTCCTGTAGAAAATTTATCGATAGAATCCGTAATCATTCTAATAGGTTGGCCATCTAGGTGCCCGTGAAGCATCTGTTGGCCTCCCAAGTTTTCAGAAAGTTCGACCGTATAGTCGCCCAACGCCACTTCTTGGGACCCCAAAGAGCCATTATTGATTTTGAAATTCTCGGGACGCACACCTAAAACCTGGTCAGCTTTTTGGGCTTCTGGCCATGGAAGTTTGCTCACTGTTTTGCCTTCGATGAAGTTCATTTCCGGCGAACCGATGAAGCTTGCGATGAACATATTTTTGGGACGGTGATAGATCTCTGTTGGAGTTCCCACTTGCTCGATCACGCCATCTTTAAGAACAGCGATACGGTCACCCATAGTTGTAGCTTCCATTTGATCGTGAGTTACATAGATCATTGTGCTCTTAGAATTTTGGTGAAGACGCTTGATCTCCACGCGCATTTGCGTACGCAAGTGAGCATCTAAGTTTGAAAGAGGTTCGTCGAACAAGATCACTGGAGTTTGACGAGCCAACGCGCGACCCAAAGCCACGCGTTGACGTTGACCACCAGAAAGCTCCTTCGGACGGCGCGTAAGAAGTGGAGAGATTTGCAATAGGTCGCCGATTTCTTTCACGCGCTTAGAAATTTCACTGCTCGCAAGACCTTGGAGTTTCAAACCGAAACCCATGTTCTCTTCCACAGTCATGTGCGGGTACAGCGCATAGCTTTGGAAAACCATGGCGATGTTGCGATCCTGTGGTTCTGTATTATTAATTACTTTGCCGTCGATTTTGATTTCACCAGCGTCCAAAGTTTCAAGGCCCGCCAAAGTACGAAGTAAAGTCGACTTACCGCAACCTGAAGGTCCCACCAGGACAAGGAACTCGCCAGCGGCGACTTCCAGATCGATACCCTTAAGGATGTTTGCAGAACCAAAGCTCTTAGCACATTTTGAAAATTCAATTGTTGCCATACTAACCCTTCACGCTTCCCATTGTCAGACCCGAAACCAGATAACGGGAAATACTAATAAACAAAATCAGAGCAGGGATACTGACAATCAAAGCTCCCGCTGCATAAAGACCCCATTGAGTTGCAAGACTTGCCTGGAAGGAACGAAGTCCCAGAGGCAATGTATAAAGCTGTGGATCTTGCAAAACCACAGCGGCGATCACGTACTCAGACCAGCTGCTCATGAAACTGAACAAAGCCGTGATAACCAACGCCGGAGAAGACACCGGCAAAATGATCTTTGTGAAGATCATCCATTTTGAACAACCATCCAATAACGCCGCTTCTTCAAGCTCGCGCGGGATCGTGTCGTAGTACGCCTTCATTTGCCAGATACAGAATGGCAATGCCGTCGACGAGTAGATAATAAAAAGACCCCAGAAACTGTCAATCAAGTGCAATTGCGACAAGATGATATAGAATGGAAGCATCAACATCGTTGCCGGGAACATTTGTGTCGTTAGCAAAGAGAACAACATCAGGTTACGGCCACGGAAACGATAGCGAGAAAGCGCATAAGCACTTGTCGAAGCCAATGCCACACCCGCAAACGTTGTTACTGCGCTGATCAACAAAGAATTCTTCAACCACACTAAGAAGTCTGTCTCCATGAACAATGTCACGAAGTTCTTCAAAGTGGAATTTGGCCCGATGATCTCCAAAGACTGAGTTTGAAAGGCGTTGTCTGCTC
>JAGIAF010000170.1 GCA_017745015.1 Bdellovibrio sp.
GGCGATATCGTCGCGGTGGACTCGGTTGGTTTGAACGAGCGCAATCTTTTGAAGAAGCGCGCTTACAGCAAGTTTTTGCTGAAAGACGAACTTTGGCCGTTCCTAGAAACTGAAGAAGCTAAGAAGAAAGTTACCTGGATCATCCACATGGGTGCTTGCTCTTCAACGACTGAAACCAACAAAGAATTCCTTTGGGAAAATAACACCTATTACACACAACGTATTTTCGAGTGGTGCACGAAACATCAAAAATCCATGATCTATGCATCAAGCGCAGCCACTTATGGCGCTGGCGAATTGGGTTTTGATGATACGACGGATCCTGAAACTTTGAAGCCGTTGAATTTGTATGGCGAATCCAAAGTTCTGTTCGATCGTTGGGCATTGAAGCAAACACAAACTCCGCCCCACTGGTACGGCTTGAAATTCTTCAACGTGTTTGGTCCAAACGAACACAAAAAAGAAGCCATGGCGAGTGTTGTGTTCAAAGCTTACAACCAAATCAAAGAAACTGGTAAGTTGGCTTTGTTCAAATCTGCAAATCCTGAATACAAAGACGGCGAATTCATGCGTGACTTCGTTTACGTGAAAGACGTAACAGGCTGGATGGCCGAGCTTATGGAAAAGAAACCAACCAACGGCGTCTACAACATGGGCTTTGGTAAACCGCGCACGTGGTTGGATCTTGCGCAAGCAACCTTCAACTCTATGGGCAAGACCTTGAACATCAACTGGATCGAGATGCCTGAAAACATTCGCGGTCAGTACCAGTACTACACAGAAGCAAAGACAGATAAGTGGATCAAAGCCGGCATGAGCCCTGCAAAATGGCCTCTTGAAAAAGCGGTGCAGGACTACGTAGGCAATTATCTCTCTAAAGAAGATCCTTTACTGTAAGCAAGTGAGTGAAGTCATGGAGACCGACTTTTTACCGCCCCATTTAAGAAAATACGTCGTCGAGCAGAATTACGAAAAGTACACTCCGATTGATCAAGCTGTTTGGCGCTACATCTTGCGCCAACTCAAAGCGTTCTTATCCAAGAACGCCCATGAGTCTTACGTTGAAGGCTTGGCAAAAACGGGTATTGAACTTGAGCGCATTCCTCGCATCGAAGACATCAGCGCGAAACTAAAAGAATTCGGCTGGCGCGCACTTCCGGTGAGTGGTTTCATTCCACCGGCAGCATTCATGGAATTGCAATCTCTTGGCGTATTGCCGATTGCTTCTGACATGAGAAGCATCAATCACCTGCTTTACACTCCAGCTCCAGACATCGTTCACGAAGCTGCAGGTCACGCTCCGATTTTGATTCAAACAGAATTCGCAGAATACCTTCGTCGTTATGCTCAAGTTGCTAAGAAAGCGATCTTGAGCAAAGAAGACCTTGATATGTACGAGGCGATTCGCGAACTTTCTGATCTTAAAGAAATGCCGGGCTCTACGGCGGCGCAAATCAAAGCGGCTGAAGAAAAGCTTGAATACGTCAGCAAAAACACCAACCATGTTTCAGAAGCTGCAGAGCTTGGGCGCATGAACTGGTGGACGGCGGAATACGGTTTGATTGGAGATTTAAAAAATCCAAAAATCTTCGGCGCTGGTTTGCTTTCAAGTGTCGGCGAATCGAAATGGTGCTTGAGCGAAAAGGTTAAGAAAATTCCCCTGACTGTGGATTGCATCAAGCAAGGTTACGACATCACAGAACCGCAACCGCAGTTGTTTGTAACTCCCGACTTTCCGACTCTTTCTAAAGTTTTGGAAGACATGGCCGACCAAATGGCGTTCCGCTTGGGCGGCATCAAAGGTTTGAACAAAGCTATTGAAGCAAAGTCTGTGAATACCGCGGAACTCAACTCTGGCATGCAGATGTCAGGACAAATTATTGAAGCGATCACAGACGGCAACAACCAAGTGGCATACATCCGCCTGCAAGGTCCTTCGCAACTTTGCTACAAAGATAAAGAACTCCCTGGTCACGATAAGAACTATCACCAACATGGCTTCGGCACTCCGGTGGGCTTCTTGAAATCTCACCCAGGCAAATGTCCTTCAACGTTTACGAAAGCGGACTGGGCAGCGCTGAATGTGACCGCTGGTCAGACGACAAAGTTAGAATTTGCATCCGGCGTTGTCGTGACGGGAACAGTCCAATCCATCACGGAAAAAGATGGTAAGACTTTGTTGATCGCACTGACCAACGCGAAAGCAGAATACCACGGCCGCGTGCTCTTCGCACCGGAATGGGGAACTTTCGATATGGCCGTGGGCTCAATAGTGACATCTGTTTTCGGTGGCCCGGCGGACCGCGAGGCTTACGGCGAAACGGAAGACTTTGTTGCAAAACGCGTCCCAGCTCCAAATTATCGCGCGGAGGAACTGGAACTTCATCAGCATTACGGCAGTGTTCGCCAATTGCGTGAAAAGAAAGTCCAAGGCGCTGAGCTCGAAAAAGCTCTGACAGATCTGTTGAAAGTTCATGATAGCGACTTCCCAGCAGATTGGCTCTTGCGTTTGGAAGCTCTTGAGCTTACTAAAGCACGACTCTCTCAATCTCCTCTGAAAGCCAAACTCGAAAAGGATCTCGAGAACTTAGGCAACAGAGATGAACATGTTAAGAATCTTATCCAGGACGGACTCGCTTTATCGGGAACTCTTTAATGAAACGTCCATTTGAAGTGCGCATCGTCTTGGTGCGCACGATCTACGAAAGAAATATCGGCTCTACTTCACGCGCGATGAGCAACATGGGTATCGACAAGTTGATCTTGGTTGATCCTAAATGTGAACTGACTTACGAAGCGCAACAAGCAGCGGCCACTGGCCAAACCGGTCTTCAAAATCGCACGACATACAAAAGCTGGGATGAATTCATTGCTCAGGAACCTGAATCCATCAAAATCGCATTCACGGCCCGTGACGGTAAAGGTCGCCAAGTGCGCGACATCGATGAAGTCCTGACTGATATCGCTGACCACGCTCCGCAATTCCAATTAGAATCAGAAGAACCCTACACGGTGCACTTGATTTTCGGCCCTGAAGATTGGGGTTTAGCCGGTGAAGATTTGGAATACGCAAACTTTTGCGCGTGCTTACCAACCTTCGGTGAAAACTGGAGTTTGAATCTTGCCCAAGCCACTTTGCTAGGAATGTTCTCTTTAAGAAAACTTTGGGGCGGCCAACGCACGAAACTTGATGGCGGCAAAAAACGCAGAGCCCCTCAAGGCATTCAAGGTATCGATCCTGATCAGACTTTGAAATCCTTCATCGAGGAGATGGGCTTTGATCTAACGAAACAACGTAAGATCAACGCTTACACCGTTTTGCGCCGTATGCTTTTGCAAAATACCCCGACTAAAAAAGAGTTGGTGATCCTAGAAACGGTCCTGCAACAAGCCACTCGCAAAATCCGCGAATGGAAAGAGTTTAAAAACCGCGAACGCTAACGCGCTGGGTACCGAAAAAGTGCCTGGCACTCTTTAACTTTTGTTAATTTCTGATAGAGTGAACTTCATGGAAGAAATTGAAGTCCCTCTCGAGCAAACTCAAGAACATGTTCAACATCACGCCCTTCATGACGGGGGCGGCAGCAAGCTGATCAATCTCAGCGCTGTCTTGTCAGCGATTCTCGCTGTCTTTGCGGCGATCTGCGCGTTGCTTGCTGGTCATTACTCGAACGAAGCCATGATTGAGCAAATCAAATCTTCGGATCAATGGTCTTACTACCAAGCCAAAGGTATCAAAAGTGCTCTTCAAGAGTTCCGTTTAGATATCAACACTGCTGACGAGAAAAAAGCCGAAGCCATCAAAAACAAAATTGAAAAATATAAAGAAGAGCAGGAAAAAATCTCTGAGAGTGCGAAAGAGAAAGAAGAAGCTTCCGAAAAACTTCTGCACTATCACGAACGCCTGGCTATGGCGGTGACATTCTTCCAAGTGGCTATCGCGGTCATCGCAATAGGCGTCCTCACCCGTAAGAAATTCTTCTTCTTTATGGGATCGGGCTCAGGCTTGATTGGCCTGACCTGCTTTATTTCGTTCTTTTTCTTATAAGAATAGCTGACGCGCCGGGCACCAAAAAAGTGCCTGGCACCCTAGGCTTCGGCGGCTTCTTCTTGGATTTCTATTTCTTTGTTGCGGACTGTGCGAAGTTGGCTGTCGAGCTTTTCAAGGGCCATGGCCATGGATTGACCGAGGTCGTTAAGTTCGTGGATACGCTTCAAGGTTTCATCCTCTTCGCCGCCTACCAAACGAAGGCTTTCCAATTTTGCCGAATTCAAATCGATCTCTTTAGAAAGAGTCTCAAGTTTTTGGTTCAGGCGCTTTCTGTCTTCGATCAAAGCTTTGGTAATTTCACGAACCTGGTTCAGGCTCAATACTTCCAATTTTCCAGATTCAAAGGCGTCTTTTGTTTCGTCAGTCACTTCCTCACCTTGGAAAGCTTCCCAGAAAAGAGCCCATTCATTTTTGAGGGATTTTACGATCGACCTACTACTGTCATCACCCATATAAGACTAAATACTCCTGCGCCTGTGGCGACTTTTTGGGCTTAAGCGGGTTCTGGCACCAAAAAGTAGCACAGTCCGTAAACCAAGATCGCAGCTCCGAAAGTAACAAGAAGTAAGAAGCAAGCAGCCATTCTAACGCCACCGACTTCGAGCTGATATCTTCTAGCTATCCTAGCACAGACCCCTAGCACCTTTCTATCTAGAGCATGGTCCAGTTGGTCGACGCGAGGCAGTGAAATAGCCAGGATAAGATATAAGAGGATCCCACTCCCAAACCACAAAACAGCGACCAGCCAAATGACGCGCAACATCCAGGTTTCAATACCAAAGGCCTGCCCTAGCCCCTTACAAACCCCAGCCAGGGAACCATCGGACGCCCGAGTCCATTTCATAAAATTCTCCCCGTGATCATGAAATCGCCGCCGAACGTGAGATAGCGTGGATGTTGAATAAAGATCTTATCTTTCATTTCTTGGATGCGCACAGTTTCCGTCCAAGATTTCGAACCGCCCGAGCCCATGATGATCGGAGCTTGGAACATATAGATGCGATTTACGAGTCCCTTTTGTACAAATGAACTCGCCGTCAAAGCGCCGCCTTCAACCAAGACCGAACGCAGACCTTGAGTGTAAAGCTGCGCCAACAAGTCTTCCAAATTCAAATCCCCACCGACATTGGTTTTTACAAAAACCAAACGTGGGGCTTTAGGAAGTTCCTTAACTTTCTTTTCTACTTCTTCTTTCAGGTCTTCAGCCACACACCAGAAAATATTTTCTGTCCCGTGAACTTCAGAAAGCTTCAGTTGCGAAAACTTGTAAAGCAAATCCGCTTCGCCATCGACAACGATAACCTTGTTATCTTTTTGAATTTTTGGATGACGAATATTCAGCGAAGGGTTGTCGAACTCGATCGTGCCTTTACCTACCAACAAGCCATCATAACAGGAGCGCAGATAATGAACGTACTCACGAGATTCGGAGCCCGTGATCCACTGGCTCTCGCCCGATTTCAAAGCTACTTGACCATCCAAGCTGCTGGCCATTTTCAATGCGACGAAAGTTTTCTTGTGACGAAAATTCCACAGGAAGGCTTCGCAGACTTCTTCCAAACGGATGCGCATCTCCTGATCAATTTTCAAATCAGAGGATTCATAAACATCGGCTTCGATGCCTGCTTTACGCAAAATCTCTGCACCTTGACCTGCCACTAATGGATTGGGATCAATCAAACCGAACGTGACTCTTTTAACGGGAAGTTTTGCGATCATCTTTGCACACGAAGGAGTTTTGCCTTCGTGAGCACAAGGTTCCAACGTCACAATAACGTGGGCACCTTTAAGATCTTCATTCGACAGATTCTTAAGCGCATTTACTTCCGCGTGAGGACCGCCATAAAACTCATGGTGACCTGCCGCCAAGAAGCGACCTTCTGAATCCAATACCACGGAGCCCACCAGCGGGTTGGGACTCACCTTAGGACCGCCCTGATAGGCTTCACTGATGGCAAGCTCCATCGCTTGATCCAGCGACATAGGTGTTCCCTTAACGGGTCTTTGCAGGCTTTGTATTTGATCCATGTATGACTCCAAGAGCTTCGATCAACCCAGATTAGTCTCAAAATGAGGCAATTTCAACAATGCAGGATTACACTTATTAAAACGAAATAAACTCATAAAGCTTTGTTTAAGAAAACCCGATGCTATTTACAGCACAGGGAGATTCTGAATATGCCTGGACATCGAAACGAACAAAATCCCCCGTGGTACTACTCTGTCATGGCCTTCAATGCCTTGATGATTATCTTTATCATCGGGATGCTTCGCGAACTTCTTTCGATCTTCTAAATCTGCTCTTCCAACTTCTTATAAAACTCTAGAACTTTCGGATCCACAATAATAGATCTTGGATTCCAGCCAATCAGATGCAGACCTTCAGAGTCTCGCAAACGCGACAAGGCAACATAGGCATGCCCTGGCTCCCACAGACGACTGAGGTTGCACCACAAATCATCCAGCGTTGCGCCCTGGCTTTTGTGAATTGTCGTAGCGTAAGCCAGGGTCAGAGGAAATTGAATGACCTGAGCCATGACATTTCCTTCAGCATCTTGAAGAGCAAAAGAAACTTTATCGGCCTGCACTTCGCGGCCGCCATCTTTGCGAACTGTGATGCGATCATCTTCAATGTCAGTCACCACGCCACGAGTTCCATTCACCCAGCGTTTTTGCGGGTCATTCTGCAAGAACATCACTCGACAACCCAACTTCAAGGTCAGCTTCACTGGCACCGGAGCGGTTTTCATCAAAATGTCGACGTGTTTTTCTGAGCCAAAGTAAATGGAATCAATTGTGATCTCGTCCTCGTCCAATTCTTCAAGCTTTTTTTGGTTGAATGCTTCCGCATCCATTTTACGAGGGAAAAGACGTGTGCCCGGATCATTTTCATCGTGGTCTTTCAGATGCTCATTCAGGAAGTCACGCACTCGCGGCGTCACTAAGCCATGACGAACATCACTTAACACATCCAAAAATAAATTATCAGAAACACGTTGATTGTGAGAGAGCATGACGGATTGGAATCCCGTTTGATTCCATACTGGATTTAGAAAACACCAATCACGAGTGCTTCCATGAGGAGTCACTGGTGGAAGTTGCGCGAAATCACCCACAGTGATAATCCGCATTCCACCCCAAGGCAAAGTGGACTCGCGGGCTTTCTGTGCCAACGCTTCGGCAATCATCAAGGCTTGCCCGGGAATCATCGAAATTTCATCGATGATAATACCTTCCACTTTGCGCAAACGTGCGAAAAGCTTTTGATCCTTTGAAGCCCGTTGATAGGTCACATCCGGTCCGCCGTCCATAATGCCCAGACCAAAGAAACTGTGAAAAGTTCTGCCACCCAAAAGAACAGCCGCGGCTCCCGTACTTGCCAAAATCGGCATGGTTTTGGGATCAAGTTCGCGCATAAACTGACGAATCAAAAAACTTTTGCCGCTGCCTGCCCCACCCGTCAAAAATACATTCTCGCCAGATCTTAAAAGATCCAGTGCGCTGGCTTGTTCAGGAGAGAGTTCGACAGTGGTTTTCGTCATGGAA
>JAGIAF010000171.1 GCA_017745015.1 Bdellovibrio sp.
TTTCATAATCCCAGTTTATTTGAGAGTGGCGATCTCGCAAGTTTTAATTTGAATGATGCGACCACTTTTGTGTCAGGCAGCTTATGGTGATAAACAATAGATCATTGTTGTCAGATGCGAGATCGCCGACTTACTACAGAAGGGATAGAAATTTTTGTTCTTGGGAAAAGAACGTCGGGCATTGAATTAATTCAAGGATTGTCTGGTTTTTTGACGACATCGTGGGTGCCACCCAAGGAGTCTTTAATAGCTCTCAGCAGATCTGATTTATGAATCGGTTTAGTCAAATGGGCATTACAGCCCGCATCCAAGGACTTTTCGATCTCCTCTTGGAGGGCGTGGGCTGTTAAGGCAATGATGGGCTTATTATAACCTTTGGCGCGAAGGACTCTTGTGGCTTCCAGGCCATCCATTCCCGGCATTTGTACGTCCATCAGAATAATATCAAAATCATTTTCAGAAGCCATACGCACGGCCTCAAAGCCATCGTTGGCACATGAGACTCTGAAGTTATCAGACTTCAGATAGCGACGAATCAAGATCTGATTGTCGGGCAGATCATCGGCCAAAAGAACCTTCACAGTTTGTCCCGAAAAATCCTCTAAAGTCACTGGTGCCTTCGAGGCAACTTTGCTCGTGGCTGTTTCAGTGGCGTGTTCTTCATCGGTAGTGACAATTGTAAAGAGGAAGGTGCTTCCGACACCTTCTTTACTTTCAAGCAGCGACAAATTGCCTCCCAAGGCGCGAGCAAAATGCAGCGACAAGACAAGTCCTAAACCCGTGCCGCCGAATTTTCTGATAATCGATGTGTCAGCTTGTCCGAAAACTTGAAAGATTTGGCGCTGGCCTTCTTCAGAAATCCCAATCCCAAAATCTTGCACTTCAGTGGAGATCTGGAATTTGCCGTCGATGCGTTCTGACGTCATTCTGATTTTAATCGGCCCTTTATTTGAGAACTTCACCGCATTCCCAATCAGATTTACCAAAATCTGTCGCAAACGCACGGGATCGGAATAGATACTTGTCGGCAATTCGTTGGTGGTCTCGATTTCAATCAGAATCTCTTTTTTCTGTGCGAGGAGTGAAAGAGAGCTCACGACCTCTTCAACTACATCCATATAAGAGATCCAAGATTTCTCAATGGGCATTTTGCCAGCTTCAAACTTAGATAAATCCAAAATATCGTCGATGATTCTTAAGAGGAGAGTGCCATTGGCTTGAATTCGGCCAAGAAATTCTCCTTGTTCTTCATTCAGGGTTTCGGAAGTTAAAAGCTCCGCGAAACCTAAAATGGCATTCATCGGCGTGCGTATTTCGTGACTCATGTTCGCTAAGAAAGTCATTTTGGCTTTGGTGGCTTTCTCGGCCTCTTCTTTGGCTTTTTTCTCTCGGATTAAGGCTTGCTCTAAATCCGCGGTTCGTTGCTGTACGCGAGATTCTAGTTCGGCTTGAGTCTTCAGGAGCTCTCGTTCAATCGTCTTAAGATCGGTGATGTCTTGAGTCGTGCCGAAGAGCTTCACAACTTCACCTTGCTCATTCAAAGAGACTTGCCCGCGCGTTTGCACGTATTTCGCGGTGCCATCCGAGGACCGGATGACATGATCAAAGTTGAAGGATCTTTTGTTAGCGATAGCCGCCTGCAATTCGCGACGGATCTTCTCTTGATTGGAACTGTCCGAGAAGGCTAAAAGTTCTTTGGTTGTGACTTTCATTTTTTTATCAAGACCGTAAATGTTGTACATCTCGTCCGACATAATGACCTGCGAGCCATCGACAGTTCTTTCCCAGCTGCCAATATGTGCAATTTCTTGAGCTTCTCGTAGTAACAAATCTCGACTGTTAATGGCATCTCGGGCTTCTTTCGAACGACGTACGAGCACTCGGGCAAAACCTGATGCAATCAAGGCCACCAACAGAATCGTGAGCGTCGTACCGGTCACGATATAGGCGACACTCTCAGTGCCTAACATCATGCCATGATGGACGGGGATATGATTATGGTCTCCGACAAAGTCTGCGGCTGCCATGCCTACATAGTGCATACCCGAAACTGCGACACCCATTAAAAGACTCGAAAGAATATGCAAAGAGGTGACTCTTTGGGTGGTTCGAAAAAGGAGCGATACTCCCAACGCCGCAAATGAAGCAAAGCCCGCAATAAAAACGGACAAGGCCACAAGATCCCAGCGCCATTCAATTCGCGCATCCATTTCCATAGAGGCCATCCCGATATAATGCATGCCCGAAATGGCCACGGCCATAGAGATGCCACCAAGAATCAACGCAGCCAACGAGATCTGCACACGACTGATAAGATAGAACGCTACTAACGAAGCCCCGATGGCAACAACGACGGAAAGCACAGAAAGCCCAAGATCATAACCAATCGTCATTCCCGGCATGATCATGGCCAGCATGCCGACAAAGTGCATACTCCAAATGCCCAAGCCCATGGCCACGGCGCCAGCCAGCAACCAAACCGGATTATTTTTTCCAAGAGATTCTTTGATACGCAGGACAATGTTTAGCGCGACATAAGCTCCGATTGTTGCAATCAGAACAGATAAGGCTACAAGCTCTTGATTGTAAGAGTGAGTCATCTTCATGCTGTTTATACGTTATCGAACAAGCAGAAGGATGGCAAAGTTATGGGGTTTGTTTAATGTCAGGGGAAGGAGATGACTGTTGATTCGCACGAGTCCCACAACCTCTCTTAGAAGTTGTGGGCGTTAAATGGAACTCATTACAAGTGATTAGTTACCGATCGTTTCATCCAAGAGGAAGTTGCCCACGGACATCGGCTTCCATCCTGCATCCAAGGCCTGTTGATATTTAGAGCCTGTATAGACACCGCTTTTGTTATCAACAGAACCATAGAAGAGGGCATCGGTCGTACCGCAAGGTGATGGTACTTCTGGCGACGCGCTTGCTACTTTACGGTAAACCAACGTCAATGCGATATTTACGCGGGGACCTTGGAAGTACTCAAGCTTCGCAGGCATCCTGGAGTTTGCATCCATATAGATCGCCGTTGTCGCACACTTCATTGTCGTCGGGTGATTGTTGTCATTATCAATCACTGTGGCATAGGCCGCCGTGCGGTTGTTCGCGATATACAATTTCGAACCGTCGTCAGAGATCAAGGCGAACTGATAATAGCCCGCTGTATCTGTAGAGCTCAGTTTCAAAATCGTATTTAGGCGAAGAGCAAACCATTCTACTAAGTTTGCACCACCATCAGCGGCTTTCTTCTTCACAAGCTCACCGTCTGTTGTGGGGAAACCATTTGAGAAAGTCCGTGTCGGTACAAAAAGACTCGACATATATAAGATCACGCCAGCATCAGTACCGCCTGTGAAATACGGAGCCAATGTCGTCCAACCCGTAGAAGTTCCCGGATAGTAATAGATATTACCTTTCCAGCCTTGGCGGCAAGCCGCGCCACTTGACGAGAACGGATCACAAACGATTTTCTTCGCCGTGAAGTTAACGACTTTAGAGCTTGAATTGCCAGCTTTGTCTTTTGCGGTCACAGTCATGACGTGATCACCAGTAACTAAGTTACTGAAGGTGATCTTCGTCAACGTCTGACAGTTCGCTACGCTTTCTGACGTCGTTCCGAAAGTACGGACGCAGCTTGCGGAACTAATACCCGAAATACCATCTACGATAGAGAATGGAGAAAACACCGCAGTCTTTTGATCTTCAGACATAGTTGGTGCCGAGATCGTAATCACTGGAGCCGTGACGTCGACCAAGAATTTATAGACCGGAGCCACTTTGATCGCACCAGCACTTGTGTAAGCAGCTACGCGAGCATAATAAGCTTGTCCGTCTTTAAGAGTACAAGAGTTCAAGGAGGCCGAAGTTGTTGTGACCACCACCTCTGGGCAGACAACCGTTGTCGCCGCCGCATCAGCTACGATCGCAACACGATAGGCAGAAGCTCCAGCAGAAGCTGTCCAATGAACAGTCGGTTGCAAGATGCTGCCTAGGTAGCTGTCTTTAACAGTGTCATTGCCACCAGTGATACCGATGATAGAGAAATCCGTCGTAGAGCTGCCCTGACTTTTCCAAGTATAAGAAAGGGGAGTGGAGACATTGCCAACCTTATCCGATGCTTGCACTGAGAACACATGTGTTCCTTCTAGCAAGCCAGAGTATACCGCTGGTGAGGTACAAGCGACGAAGCTGCCACCATCAATGGCACATTGGCTTTGAGAAAATCCAGAACCTTTATCTGAAGCTGTGAAGTTAAAGACGGCTTGGCTCGAGGCCACAATAGGATCTGGCTTATTTGTGATGGTAACCACTGGGGGAGTGATATCAACCAACCAGCCGTACTCGACAGTGGCAGAACGATTGCCAGCATTGTCGACCGCGCGGACTTGGAAACGGTTTTGACCTTCTGCTATTTTGTTGTAGGTTTTAACCTCAGCGCAGTTCGTGAAATCAGTTTCTCCTACCAAAAGACATTCGAAATGATTTAATCCGCTTAAGTCATCAGCAATGCGCATTCCAAATGTCGCACTTGAGGAACTTACCATGGCAGCTGGTTTTTGTGTGATAGTTACAACAGGAGCGGTGTCATCGTGCGTGATTGAAGCTTGCACGCAGTCAGACAAGTATTCTTTCATTTCGGTAGTCTTTTTAAATTTTGCATAGACCGTGTTCAAGGCATTCTGACTTTTTAACACCCACGTCTTTGTGCTTGAAATAGGTTCCCAAGTTCCGCCGGTATCACAGCTTGAATCATTGGTCAGATAGATCGCCGTCGAGTTTTGAGTTGTGATGCTCACTTTGACAGAGTTATCGGAAGTAAACTGAGCGCCACCATTCAAAAGAATGGAGTTCGTACCCATACCGGCAGCCTGGCTTGCAAGCTCTTCGCTTGAAAGTCCAAAATTCACTTGCTCCGCGCAATTTTGATAGGCGATACCGACGACAACTAAAGCGACAATGGTTATCCCATGTCGAAAAGTAAGGTTCTTCATCATTCCCCCCGGAATGTAATTATATCGGCATTTTTCGTGATTTTTTGAACGATAAGGGCACGAGTTCATGGATAAAAGTACCGGGAGCAATACGTGAGTGTTCGATTTTGAGACAGTATAAAAAAAGGGTTCCCGCGGAACCCTTTTTTGCTTTCGAATTTTCAGCAGAGATTACTCAGCTTGGAATTGCTCAACTGGATAAAGACCCAATTCATTTGCTTCTTCAACAGACATATCAAATTCAGGGTAGAATCCTTTAGTCATTGTGCAAACAACTTCTACGTCTGCATTGCCTTCAGAAGTATTAGCATACAAAGTTCCATTGTATGTTTTTGAGCGAGGGTTGAAAGTAGCTTCCAGACGGCCCGAAGCATCTGCATTTGAGGCAGTACCACGGATATAGCGACCTTCCTGGACATCGCTAGTAGCTACAGGCATAGAAACTTTTTTGCTAGCTCCACCAGTGACAGTGATATCGATGTTGCCAACGATTTGGTTGCCAGATGTCGTTGCATCAGCTTTGAAATTGTACCAATAGTAAGAACCTTCGCAGTGAATTTGCGCCGCTTGCGCCAAACCTGCAGACAATAGAACCGCACCAGTCAAAAATAGACTTTTCATTAAACCCCTCCGTGAGTATTACGTAAGGGTGACGTGACTAGAGCAAAAGGTCAAGCTTAGCGTACGCGTCCTAACAACGAATTGTATTTCCCAATGACCCTTGCGGCGGGATCAAGACTCCCATTATCTTTCCTCAAACTCCATTCATTCTCTTTATTGTAGTTATAGAGGAAAAGATGAGACACCGGAATATTATAGCTGGAATTCATGTACTCTAAAAACGTCAAAAAAGCCTGAGATCGATCTGAGTGTTCCTGATCTTTGTAGCCCCATTCCGTAATCCAGTACGGTTTGCTTATGCCAAGTTTAGCGGAATGATCTATAAGAGTTTGTCGAGCTTTCCAGATCTGATTTGTTTCAGTGTAGAAGTGCTCTCCAATACCATCGATCATATTAAGTACATTTTTTCCATTTGAGTTCTGTGATTTCAAAGAAGCAACCATATTGTAAGAGTCGAGAACACAAGACTTATCTGTAAAAAGAAAGCAGTTTGCCATACCAAATGATAGAAGTTTGCTCTTTGGATAGTACTTGTCGATAAGAGTTCGTGAGATCGCGATGATTTGAGAATACTTTGTCGTGAATGCCTTTAAATCGAAACCGCGCGCAGAAGTGATGCTGGTTCCAAGAGGAATATCACCATTAAAACAAACCCAATCCAACTCATTGCCAATTTCAAACGCGGATACGGAGGCCTTAGCTTCTGAAAGAGATTTTAAGTATGCCTCAAAGCGTTTGGCGAATTTTTGCGGATTTATCTGGCTGAAACGTAGTTGTCCGTTCGCCCATCCACACTGTTTTCTAAATGCATTTCCTGCATGGGCCGTTGACAGGGAAGCGTTGTCATAGTCCTCGGCTTCCTGATTTATATTCACCACGACATTGAGCCCTGAGTTATTCGCTTTCTTCACGACGGCAACAAATTTATTAAGTTCACCCGACGAACGGGCATTCGTGCGCAGCCCCCGTGTTTTTAAGAGAGAAATCTCCTCAACTGTTGAAGAATAATTTTCGTCCCAAGTTAAATTGGACTGAGCGATTCCAAGTTCAGGGCGTGGAATTACGGGCACCATCTTTGGTGAGCTCACAATTAAATTGTCATACCAATTATTTTCCCCCAAGGCCGTGACTTGAATGGCAACAACAAAGCCCGCTCTTAAAGGCCATAAGCCCATTGGCGTCCAACGGACCACTGTTTGTCCTGGTAACACTGTGAAACTATCCAGGACAGCCCAGGGATTCTCAGCCTCACTTGCATCCATACGGTCACCAGAGGCCACGATTTCAACACGTACGCCTTTTGTATTTGCGGACTGCGACTGCTGAAAGCCGTAAGTGGCATTTAGATTCCACTGTTGATTTTTAGAAAATGGCGTCGCATCCGGTTCTAGGAAGACTTTGGCAAAGTCATTGGGGTTGTTAGGGGGAAGGATCATAAGGGAGTCTGCTGAATACCATTCGCCGTTTTGAAAATATCCTGAGGATTGAACGGGGAAAGCACAACCTTTCAGGTATCGAGTGTCTTTGCATGTACGTTCATTTTTAGGCAGATGCTCCCATTTGGAGTTAAAAGCCGAAGCGGCTCTAAAATAGGGCCAAAGTAATATCGAGTTTTGATTGGGACTCTGAACTGCAGTAAAGTTTTGAAAAGAGAAAATCAAAAGGCTTGATGTTCCTAAAAGCAACAGCCACTTCATAGCCCTCCCCACATGTTCGCCATAGAGCTCTTAGTATTGTATATCGGCATTAAAGAAGACAGCTCTAGGTGATTCTCGTCTTAAATTTAGACAGGCGGGATGCCATAGGAAAAGGTCGGGTGACCCATCTCCACAGAGGTAGAGATGGGTAGTAAGAGGGGGGCGCTATTCCTCTG
>JAGIAF010000172.1 GCA_017745015.1 Bdellovibrio sp.
ACATAATCTCGTGGAGTCGCATTGCTAAAATCTATGAAGCCATTAAAAAGGATCCGACAAATCCTGCGTGGGTAAAGCTCAATCTCTTGGCTCGCGGTATTGTTTCAGATGATCAAAAGCGCATCGTGAATGGTGTGTTTTACGGCGTGAAACGTCAGTCTGTGCCGATGGTTCTGGAGATCGACAGAAAAGCCACAGCCTGCCTGCAGGTGGAAACTTGTACTAATCCTGAGCTGACTGATGCCGAAGCTAGTTTTCTCTCATCGCACACGCTTTTGAACTATGAAATCCGCGGATTCAAAAACCCTAAGGCTACTGACGAGCAAAAACGCCAGAACTTTGAGCGCTTCGCTACGCGGGTTCATTTTTTGGCGGATAAGTATGGTATGCACAAAATCAACATTCTCAAAGTTACCGATAAAGTGCTGACTGTACCCATGGATCTTTCGGTCTTGGGTGATGACGGTGCGGCGTTGTTCATGGAGTATATCGAGAAGACCTGGAATATCGATTCCGAGTATTCAATAAAAATCGAAGCTGTTAAGGACGGCTCGCCAGCATTCAAACTTAAGGTCGACAATGTCATTGGTGGACGTGCGAATGTAAGTCGTAACGAATTGTATATGCAGCTTTATAATTTCGGAGGCATCAAGACTGCAACCCATGAATTTGGTCATGAGTTGGGCTTCTCAGATAATTACTATACTTCATGGGATACCGATACTTGCGCTTATACGACGGAAGGTAATCGGGGAGAGATCATGTCAAATTCTGCTCAGGGAGCCGTTCTTCCTCGTCATTGGGAGACGTTAAAGAAAACATACTGGGACGACCAAACTCAACAAGCGCCCAAATAAAAAACCGGCCAACGGGGGCCGGTTTTTCATCCACTTAAGTTAAAACTTAAACTAAAAACTATTCTTGAACTTTGCCAGTCACTTGGAAGTGAAGGCCTACAGCCGTGCTTTGAGCAGAGCATTGTGCAGCTGCATCTGAAGCAGGAACGTAGATCGCTACGCGGCCGTGAAGGTATTTGTATGTGTTAGATTTAAGAGCTGAATCCAAGAACGCTTTACCTTGAGCGCAGTCAGAACCACCGGCTGGTGCGTAAGCGTTAGATTGAACCAATACAGCTGTTTTAGCTGCGTTGTCAGCGAAGATGATAGAGCTGTAGCTGCAAGTTACGCCAGCTTCAACGAAAGTCGCTTTAACCAACAAGTTGTCCAAAGAGTAGTCTGTAGAAGCTTTACCAAATTGAACATTCCAAGCTGCGAAGTCAGCTGGGATAGATGCTGTTTGAGTGTTGCCATCTTCACAAACGAAAGCTGTGAATTTTGCCAACCAGCGCTCGCCTGGCAATACAAGGTCGCCTTCAGTTGCGAATGCGCTAGAGAAAGAAAGAGTAACTAGTAGAGATGCGAAAATCGATTTCATGAATCCTCCGATTTGTTTATTGATGCGTTCGTTTTAAAAGCCGGAGGAGAAAAAGGTCAAGATTATGCGTTTTCGTTATCTGTTAGCTCTCAACAAGAGTGGGGATTCTCAAGTAGTGTGCAGTAACGTTAACAATAGTTAAATTGCTGCGGTATTACTTCGAGTTACTTATAAAAAAAGCCCTTCGGAGTGAAGGGCTTTGGATTGAATTTTTGTAGGATTACTTCGTGAAATCCAGACTTCTAAAATACGCTTCAGAGGAAGATGCCGTATCGTTTGAATCGTGTTGGATCGTGATCGCCACGATCTCGAGATCATCAATGTTCTTCTCTGGAAATGCTCGCTTCAAGTCCACAGCAAGATTACGTTGATAGTCTTGAACTTTACCCAACATATCTTGGTCGTTCAGTAGAAGCTGTTTTGCGTAAGGCAAAGTCGCAACGACGATATTCTTGTTCGAGTACCAGTTTTCATAAATAGTTCCAGCCTTGCGTGTTTCGCCCGGCACCGGGCCGCCCCAGTAGTACCCGAACAAGATCACCTTGTCGTTCTTCGGATCGATCACAGTTCTGTCGCCATTGGCATGACCATCACGGATCGTGAACCAAACCTGGAAGGCAGAGTCATCTTTACCAGTTTTACCTTTAACTGGATCTGCGCCGACAACGTCTTTGGTGACAGCGAGCTTCAAATTCATATTCGGGAAATCTAATGGAGAGAATCTGTACGCCAAAGTCGTCATGCGAATTGAATTGTTCGCACTCTTCATCAAGGCCCAGTTTTTCTCGCCGTTAAACTCAGCAGAGACATAACCGAAGTCTTTGTTGTCATCCAAGCCACCTGGTGAACGAGATTCATAGTTAAACTGATGATCCATACGGAAGTGGACCATGTTCGTGTGGTTGTAATCCATGCGAATACCGTCAGGCATGTTCTGAGGAGTCGCAGGGTTCACTTTGATACCAGCCATAACGTCCGTCAGCTTCGCAACATCGAGAACTGCATAGGGATCGTACTTTAACTGAGACTGTGGCAATTTCACTTTTGTCTCGTAGCTATCAGCTGGATCGTGGATCGCAGGCAAAAGCTTTTGATTCAAGTCGTAGGAGTTAGCGAACGGAATATAGGTAATCCTCTTCTCAGTCTGCACAGAGAACTGTTGGACAAGGCCTAGTTGCATCATGCGGTAGTAGGTACCATCCGAATATTTATTTCGATTGGCCTCATTAAGTATGAGTGTGTCATTCCACGTAAGATTGTCGCGATCATTCGAGATGTTCATCTCGGCCATCGTGTTGACGACGCCCTTCATGAAGGCTTTTTGGTTGAAGCGTGAAGATAAGATACCAGCCAAGTGATCCGCGTGAATAGTGCCTAGGTCTACAGCCATCAACTTATCTGGGAACTTAGATGACGAAACTGTGACGACACCATCGTTATCTTCATCAAATTGACCAATCAACTTCGTCGCCTTCATAAAGATATGGGAGTCTTCAGGTGAGCTTTCGAAAGTGATAGAGAAGTAGCGAGTTAGACCAATCAAAGATCTTTCGTTCTTTCTCCAAAAAGCATCCATAGCTGTTGGCGTGATGGATTTCGCCGCTGTTTTTTCAGTCTGACAAATTTCTGGACTGGAATTTTCCACCAAAGCAGACACCAGGGCAAAGGGCAGATCTGTTGTGTTCAGGATGCTGGAACCATGCAGGGGAGCCGCAATGGAAACCAAACCTTTCACATAAGATGAGATAAAGTTAGGTGATTTGACGAAGGCGTGCAATGTGTCCACGGCCCCTTTTGAGTAGGACAAGAATAGGTAGCGTGGAGCCTTGTGTCCGCGAGCCAAACGATCTTTGATATCTTTTTGGAGATAATTCAAAATAATATCACCGTTGATTTCCGAACCACATGTTGCCTCAACCGGTGGCTGAATCACGCGTAGACCCATTTCATCGGAAAGCGCATTCAGGCCTAAGCTGAAAATCTCCTTGTCAAAGATGCTATTATAGATGCCCGGAACATAGACGATCGTAGTTTGGTCGTCGAGTTTCTGGTTGTAGATCTTTGTCAATGGCGTTGGATAGATGCGTCCTTCAAGATCAGCCTCTTTGATCGTCTCTTTTAAAAGAGTTTGAGCCGCGGATCTGAGGACATCAATCTGAGAGTTAGCTTGCTGTTTTTTATTAATCCACTCCCTTGCGAAGATCAGATCGCGAGTTTCAGGAAGGTATGGTTTTTCCTGAATCACGATGGAGTTTTCAAGCAGGTAGGGCAACTGATACATTTTCATCACAGCGCGCTTCGCAGGCAGAACGAACTGTTTAATTTGGTCGATCACGCCACCGCCCGCAGTCAGGTCGATGTGTTGTGCATCCAAGTTGGCTGTCTTTTGGTCTTTAAGAAGACCCACTCTTTCTTTGACTCTTGCGATACGTGGATCCTGAAGAAGTTTTTCTGGTGAACCTGAAGACAATACGGCGTCCGTCACAGCACCAATGTCTTCTGGTGTGATCATGGATTGTACATCAAATTTAGAGACGTCAAAGTTCATAGGGGAAAGACCTTGAGCCGATTGCACTTTGAATGGGTCGAATTTGAAGGCCTCCATGAAGCTCTTCATTTCAGAAACTTGGAAGTAGGGGCGAGTGTCCGCAACGAATTTGGAAATGTGGCGGAAGATACGTTTTTGGCCAAGATCCTTTGCATCCGTTCGAATGCCCAATTTTGCATTGGAAATCACTTCATTCAAAGCCAGACGGTCTGAAGTGTTGTGCTTGCGAAGTGTATCACCGAAAAGATCTTTAGGATCGATGCCGATGAAGGACAAGATGTCTTTGGAACGGATTTGTCCTGGGACTTTACGTTTTGTCGAGGCGATCAATCCGAATGAAGATGCTGCCGACAAGGAGCCATGGGTACGATACATTTTCGTAAATGCTCCCAATGAATTTTGAATAAACTGACCGTCTTTCAAAGTCAGGATAAAGTCGGGGAAGTCGAAGTTTCTTTCAGAAGCGGATTCAATGAGGCGGAATAAAGCATCGGGATAGCTTGTGCCCAGGGAAGCTGTGAAAGCGGCCTTGGCATCCATTGCTTTAGGTGAAGCTTGAGTGGAAACATACTGCTGTGCGATTTGTAGGGGGTTGCCTGATTGAGGAAAGTAGTAATAAAGGTCATTTTTCTTATCGTATTGAACTTTGGCTTCACCCAGAGAGGTGATCACAGTCATCAATGTTTCAGTGTCGTTGTTTTTATTTACAAAGACAGCCATATCGAACCAGGACTCTTTACGGAATTCTTCGATCAAGGGTCTCATCTGTTTGCGACTTTTTAGGTAAACCGGAGCCCATGTGCCCAAGGCCAAGAGCGGCATTGCTACGTCTTTGTCGGTTTTAAGTTGTTGCACGAAGTTGAGACCTGCGCGTTCGACAGTTTTGCCGACTTCTACGCCCACCATCTCTTGTTCCTTTTCTCCCTCTTTGAAAGAGCCCACGTTACCATGGTCGGATACCAAGATGATTTCAACGTCTTGACCTTTATCTTTGTAGGATTTGATCAAACGCGACACTTCTGTATCTAGAGTTTTGATCACTGGATAGAGACGATTTAACTGCGTGTGCGCTGTAGAATCCACTGCACCTACATAACCAGTCATGAACTGCTTTTGTTTTGCAGAAATAAGGTCGTCGACAACGGATTTGATTTCAAGTTTTGGAACTTCTTCAGTCGGGAAGTACATCAAGGCTTCAACATAAGGATTGAAGAAAGCGTCGAAAGCTCCCATATAGTATTTTGGAAACGCCAAGCGACGATAATAATCGCGCGGGTCACCTTGTACGGACTGACTGGATTCATCAAAGTAAGTGGCTTCCACGGATTTAATACGGCCCGCAGCTCCGAACAGCTCAGACGTGTGAGTGATCGTGGACCATGATAAGTCAGTCATTGATGGGAATGGGGAGACGTGAGCGCCAGCACTCGTAAACTCTTTAAAGAGTCCCATTTTCTGAGCTTGAAGGAAGGCGTTATATGAAAATCCATCTACTGCCAGCACAACAGTCTGTTGTTGCTGTTTTTGGGCTTGTGCAACAGGCGCGGCTTTAATCGGCTTCAGTGGAAGCGGAAAAGCGAGGGCTGGATGAATGACTCCCAGTGATAGGGATGCAGCGATTCCAGCCGTGCACAAACGAATATATGAAGAAGGACGTTTCATGGATAGCCTCCAAAAAATTTTGTCTCAGCATGAATAGAGGCAAATTGGATGCCACGGTTGATCAAATGGTAAGCATTCCGTTGGATTTGGGATAAGACGGCTGTAACGAAAGTGTCTCATCTTGGGACCTGTGACATTTCTTCGTCTCGGCTGTCGATGTCAGTGACTGTGGTCCTTCCAGCTTGCCACGGCGTTAACTACAAGTTAGGTTCAGTCTTATGAGTATGGCGATTAAATTAGGAATGACGGTAGTGGCAGTAGGTATGTGGCTTTTCACGCAAAAGCTTTTGGGCCGTCGTCAGATGAAATTCAAAGATTCCATCGGGGATCTGGTGCATATTCTTACGGATCGTTGGAGTGAGTATTTAAATCAATCTCCACGCCTTGCTAACGGCATGCTGATTTCAAGTTCCTTGGTGATTGATGCTGTGGGAGTTTTCTTAATCGCGCAAACTTTGTTCGGTACCTCGGTAAGACCGCTATTGGCGTTGCTCGTGCTCTTCACGCTTCGTCAGATCAATCAGGCGGTGACAGTGCTGCCGACACCGAAAGGGATGATCTGGAGAAATCCCGGCGTGCCTTCGATTTTTGTTACCTATGATGTTTCAAATGATTTGTTTTTTTCAGGCCACACAGCCTTAGCCGTATTGGGTGCTTTGGAAGTCGCAAATTTGGGCGGTGGATTTTTCACAGCCCTTGCTGCAGCCATCGTGATTTTTGAAGTGGCAGTCGTTCTGCTTCTAAGAGCGCATTGGACCATGGATGTTTTCGCAGGCGCTATCACAGCACTGTGGACTCATGACGTGATTTCGCGTGTTTCTCCCACGGTAGACGCATGGATCGCAAAATTCTAAAGAGACATCAAGAAAGTATTTATTTGATTTAAGACCCACTGCGGATCATCCAAAGTGAGGTCATGGCCGGCCTCAGGATGACGAACAAGCGGCAGTCCCCAGGTCTTCGCAATTTTTGCCGAACAATCCGGATGCACCACTTGATCTTTTTCTGAATTCAAAATCAACACCGGCTTTGGGGGCGCAGCTCTCTGAGGAATTTTGGCTGCCACAAAAATCTGCCATAAAAAATTCATAGCTTGAACCGGATACTCTTTGCCACGAGCGCCCCATTTGTGGGCGATTTCCGAAATGCTTTCTGCAGAAAGACCTGTTGTGGTCATACGCAAAATCATTTGCTCACGTTGGTGAAGATCTTTTGTCAGCGAGGATTTAAGAATCTTTGCCACAGAGCTTGGCTTGATACGTTTGTAAAACGGGGAGTTGTTCAGACTGCAGTTTATCAGAATAACCGCTTCTACTTCCTCGGGGTGATAGTGCGCCCACTCCAAAGAAAGCATGCCACCCAGTGAAAACCCCACCAGAATCTTTTTTCCGTCAGCAGGAACTTGCGAACGCAGGCCTTGAAGATTGCCCTGAATATCAGTGGGGGTGGTCATTTGAAAGTTGCGACCGTTCCCGATAATGTCGGCAGTATGGATCACGTCGTCAGGAAAATGAGCCTGCAATTGAGGAAGAAAATCCCACCAGTGGTAGGACTCACTCATAATTCCTCTGACTAAAACCCATTGCTTGGACATGAAGCGTGCTCCGTTTGAAAGACAAAAATAGCCGAGGAGAATCGGAGTTTCAAACAATTTATCTGTGCAGACTTACAGGAAATTCTATTTTTGATCCGCAAAACAACTATTCAAATCTGCAAACAATAAACGCAACCAGGCTGCGTTTTTTAACTCCGGACGGAAGACTC
>JAGIAF010000173.1:0-278 GCA_017745015.1 Bdellovibrio sp.
GATTCGTAGGTAAAGAGCCCTGGAACTGATGGCCGAATTTCCTTTTGATATTTCAAAAAAATCTTGGAACCCACGTTGACATCTGGATAAGCAATAGTGGCTTGCGACTGCGCATCAAACCCTTGTCCTGCACTTGCGAGCGGCTTGATTTCAATTGCCTTCGGAGAGACCTTCATGACCTTATTTCTATTAATTGTCTTTGCCTCAAGAATTTTGAGTGTGCCACCACTCGAGTTGAATGAAATTCGAACCATCCCTGCTCCCGCTCGAGCTATATC
>JAGIAF010000173.1:288-7394 GCA_017745015.1 Bdellovibrio sp.
AAATAATTTAAAAGAGAATTAAACCCAACTCCGTTACCTCCATCTCATTCTGAGACAGCAGATTTCCTCGAAGTAAATTTTTATTCATCAAAAGCCGATAAGTACTACATATGTACGTCTTCTGGAATCACAGTTCGAAACTATTCGGGCTTCTAATAATAGTGGGATCTCTCACCGGGTGCACTATTGACGTGAACTTTACGGACCTGTCCAAAGACCTTCCCTCGCTTACAACGTCATTCGATAATAACTCTCATGCATTTCGCTCCCTTTATCCCCGCGATCGTCGAGTCTTCAATACGGCAACAGTATTAAACAATGGCAAGATTCTCGTCGTCGGTGGTATGTCGCTCAACTCGAACCTTGCGACTTTGACCAGCGCTGAGATTTTCGATCCTGTGACCTCGAAGTGGTCGGATGCCGCTCCCATGACCAATCGACGTGGAAGACATACGGCGACGCTTCTTCCTAGCGGGAAAGTTTTAATTGTTGGTGGCTCCTCACTAAATACCTACGTGGGCGACGCGGTATTATATGATCCAGATGACAATACTTGGAGTTCCGCGGGGTCCTTGGCAATAGCTCGCGACAGTCATTCCGCGACCCTTTTAAATGACGGTCGCGTTTTGATTGCAGGTGGAAGCACCGCTGCCGGTTATACAAATTCTATGGAGGTCTATGATCCCTCCAATAATACCTGGGCAACTCTTAGTACGACACTTCCCCAAACACGAAGTGGCCATGCCGCCGTAAAACTACAAAATGGAAAAATATTTTTTGTCGGTGGCGGCAATACAAGCTTACATACCGCCACTGCGATCTTCGATCCGACCACAGAAACTTGGGCGGGCGTCACACCATCTTTAGCTTCAGGTCGCAGCAACTTGACTGCGACCCTTCTGGCAGACGGCAAAGTTGCAGTACTGGGTGGCGCCAGCTTCACTGGCACACCCTACCCTGAACTCTATCTTTTCAACCCTGACTCACCAGCGGCATTTGCAAGCGGAGCGCCTCTTTCTGCGGGTCGTTACAACCACACGGCAACTCTCGCGAATGGTGTTCTGATAGTAACAGGCGGGCAAAACAGCTATTCAACATTCTATCAGGACACACTGATTTATATTCCACACGCCGATGCCTGGAAAACGATTGCCACTCTCAAGAATGGCAATCGCGCGATGCATACAGCAAGTATCTCTGGGGACTATCTCTTTTTATTAAACGGCGTCACCGAGACAAGTTCACCTGTGAACATGGCCGAGAAGCTAGATCTCAGCAAAATGCTATGGAACCGCGCTGCCAATATGTCTATTGATCGTGCGGTTCACACTACAACGGTTCTTCAAAATGGAAAGATTCTTGCGGCCGGAGGAGTATCTAATCCTTCTGCATCAGGATCGATTCAATTCTTATCATCTACAGAAATTTTTGATGCCTCCACCGGCCAATGGTCAGCGGGCCCGGCACTGCCGTTTAAGCGCTGGAGAGCCACTGCCACACGCCTCGCCGATGGAAAAGTCTTAGTTGCTGGTGGCTTGGATGAAAACCAAGCTCTTATGTCGAGCACAGCCATTTACAATCCCACTACAAATTTGTGGAGCATTGGGCCTTCCATCAATTTCCCGCGTGCGCTGCACTCTATGGTTTTACTTCCTGATGGAAAAGTTATGTTGTTTGGTGGAACCACAAATCCGGGAGTAACGACCCCCACCGCGAAAACTGAAATTTATGATCCGGCTACCAACCAATGGACCCTAGGTCCTGACATGTCCACTGCGGTGGCCGAGCAAACTGCAACAGTTCTAGCAGACAATCGAATATTAGTAGTGGGAGGTTTGACCGCAGGAGGCACGTACTCCTCAACTGTTCAGATTTATGACCACTCGACTGCCACATGGACAGCGAAGACCTCTCTAACAACTGCTCGCTATCAACATTCTGCGACACTACTACCCTCAGGAAAAGTATTAGTCGCCGGTGGTATCACCACCGGTTTTACCATCCTGTCGAGCACCGAAATTTATGATGTGACTGCAAACACTTGGACCGCAGGTCCCACCTTAGCCGTCGCTCGTCGTGCGCATCTCTCTGTGACTCTGCCAAGTGGTAAAGTCCTCCTCACCGGTGGATCCCTCGATACCACAACCGGTATTGCTGGTGATATGTCACAAATATACGATCCGAACACCAACACTTGGTCCATGGATTCCGTTTTTATGGCGACCTCTCATGCTCTCAGCTCGCTAATAAAATTGAGTGACGGAAAAATTGTTGCTATCGGTGGTACTGATCCAAATTATCACACCGCTATCACCGAAACTTACAGAGAATCTGCACCGACAGAAATTGTTTGGACAAGCAACAATGCTCTGCTGGGGGGACGGGCCGCACATACCGCGACACTGATGGATAACGGAAAAATTATTTATGCTGGGGGGCAGCTCTTAGCAGAGGCTGCCGCGCAAACAAATACGACTTCCATCTACGACACAACTACCAACACCTGGATTGCTGGGCCCAACATGTCTGAGGCCCGCATTTACCACACGTCCACTTTATTGCCCTCAGGGAAAGTCTTCATCGCCGGTGGATTCACAGCAACAGGTTATTCAGCAACTGCAGATATATATAATCCTATTACAAATACCTTCTCTACCATTGCCTTGCCTCACAGCCGCATATACCACTCTGCGGTGATGTTACCTGATGGACGCCTTCTTCTGACTGGAGGCTTGAATGACTTAGGAGCCGTCGTAGCTAATGATGTTTACGATCCAACAGACGGCACATGGAGCACTCTCGCAGATCGCCCGATGGGAGCCCTCGAGATGGCATTCCCATTTGGGACAGACAAATTTGTTTTCTTGGGAGCCTTCGGAAATTATATCTACGATACAGTCACTGACACTTGGACCGCGGCAAGTCCTTCCACGGCGCGGATGTATGGAGTGGGCATTGCACTTGCCTCCGGAAAAATTCTAGTTGCTGGAGGCCAGGATATAAACACTGGAACTTTTCTTGCGACCGCGGGTCTCTACGATCCTCAAACTGATAGTTGGACTCCAGTTCCAGATCTGGATACACCTTTAGCTGGAATTACCGCCTCCCTGTTGCCAAGTGGTAAAGTGGCGCTGATTGGAGGATCGCAAGATTTTGCTTCCGGTATCGCCGAGGCGAAAGTTCGCATTTACGATCCAGCTACAAATCAATGGAGCTTAAGCACTCCGATCACGGAATCGCATTTCCTTCACACAGCAACGACCCTTCCCAATGGCAAAATTTTTATCTATGGCGGTTCAAATCTCAACTTCGGCATGCTGCCCTTCTGGGAGACAATCGAAGAATAAAAGACAAAATTCAATGGATGGCGCGCATCCCTGCGAAGCAGTGACAACGATCGAGCTGGATGCGGGCCACCTGAAGCGCCGGCGCAGTTTCTGATCCATGGTCTAGGAGGTTAAACTTTGTCTCGGATTGTGCCGATGGTCTCATTGGAGAAAACCATCATGGATCGTGATCAGCTTATTGAAGAAATTAAAAAGCAGATTCTTGAAGAACTGCGTGGAGCGACGGCTCCCCTGACGGATAAAATTTCTGACGAACAAAAAGAACAAATGAAAGAGTTAAAGAACTCTTTGGAAACTTCTGTGAAGGAGAATCCTTGGATGGCCGTGGGCGTGGCCACTTTCGTTGGCTTCATGATTGGCCGCCTTCTTTATCGCAGAAGGGATGACTAATGATGAAATTCCTTTTGCCACTGCTTTCGTTCCTCTTGGGAAACGCCAAAAGTTTCATCAAGGAGCCGACTGAAGCCATCACCCAACAAGTGGTGATGCACGTTCGCGCTATTACATCGATATTGGTTTCCACTATTGGTTCTTTGGCGCTCGGATGCGTGGGATTGTCTTTGTTCATCGCTTCGATTGCGGGGCAACTTGATAAAAACGAAGAGTTTCATATCACAGGTGGCATGGTGGTTTACCTAGGGCTAACTGTGATTTCTGCAGGGGTTCTAGCCTACTCGCTTCGCCGCCAAACGTGGTTAAAGGCAATGGGCTTTGAAGAAAAACCACAACAAGCAAAACAACGCCAAAGTGGCGCTCTTGAAAATGCCGTGGCCTTGTTAGTGATGGACTTTGTTGAGGAACGTCAGCAACGTCGTAAAGAAAAAGAACACGAAGCTTCTTAGTTTAAGAAGCTTCAACTATTGTCTCCAGCCTTCCTTTAATAATGCAAAAAGAATCTTTAAAGCGGACTTTGGGTTCGCTTCACCCATAGCTCTGTAATAAGAATCCAAAACAAAGCGTGCGACGGACTCTGCTTCTAGCGCACTCACCTTTTTCTTAGCTTCCTTCTGAATAACCTTGGACAGTGACTTTTCATGGCGCATCCACATTTGCTTAGAATAAAGACTGAGTTCCGGAGTGCTTTCCACCAAATTCATAAAAACTGCGTACTGTTTTTTATGCTCTTTGCTAATGAGGTCTATGTTCTCTAAACCCAAATCTAAAAGTGCATCCAGGATGCTTTGCCCTTTTTTTCGATTTAATACGGCATTTACGAGGTTCTGCTCCATCTCGCTGTCTTCATCGAAGACCAGTGACTCTTTGGTGGGGAAATAGTTGAACAAGGTAGGAACGGAAACCTGAGCACGCTCCGCGATTTCTGCTGTTGTGACGTTATGGTAACCGCGCTCAATAAAGAGTAAGGTGGCCATATCGGAAATCGCTTTACGGGTTTGCTTTTTCTTTTGCTCTCGTAGTCCCATATTTACACGCTCCCAAGGCCTCAGCTCGAAATAAAGGCTCTCCCGTATTATTTTAGTCCATAAAATATTTAAGTCACTATAAAATTATCTAAGGCTGGCGTATTCTAGGATCAGACAAAAGGAGCTATCCATGCCTCAAATAACTCATACTCCCATCGCAATCATTGGTGCCGGCCTCGGTGGGCTGACTCTGGCCCGCGTGCTTCAGGTTCATGGGATTACAGCCACGGTCTATGAGGCTGAAGCCTCACCGAATGCACGCACGCAAGGGGGCATGCTCGATATACATGATCACAATGGACAGATTGCACTTAAAGAAGCTGGTATCTACGACAAATTTCTGAAGCTGATCATGCCGGGAGGTCAATCTACTCGAGTGATCGATAAAAGCGGAAAAGTATTGTTCAATGATCCCGACGATGGCACCGGGGGCCGTCCTGAAGTAAAGCGCGGCGAGCTTCGCCGTCTTCTTCTTGAATCCCTTCCTGAGGGCACAGTTGTTTGGGGTCACAAAATCTCAACGATCACTCCCCTTGGTAATGGCAAGCATTCATTGACGTTTGCAAACGGAGTAACGATCACAACCGATCTCCTGGTCGGAGCTGAAGGCGCTTGGTCGAAAGTTCGTCCTCTGCTTCGTGATGTGAAGCCGACTTATACTGGCACAACCTTCATCGAAACTTATCTTCACAACTCAGATACTCTTCATCCTGCTAGCGCTGAGGCTGTTGGCTCTGGTTCTCTCTTTGCAATCGCCGAAGGCAAGGGTATTCTTGCCCATCGCGAACCAAACGGAGTCCTACACACCTATGTGGCTCTAAATAAGCCCACTGATTGGTTTGCGACCATCGATTTTACTGACAAAGCGTCAGCTCTCGCGCGCATTGCTTCAGAATTTGCAGATTGGGCTCCAGAATTAAAAACTTTGATCACCGATGGGGAAACAATTCCCGTCGCCCGACCTCTCTACACGCTCCCCGCGAACTACCGATGGGACCGTGTGCCGGGAGTGACCTTGCTAGGCGACGCAGCTCACTTAATGGTGCCATCCGGTGAAGGGGCCAATCTTGCTATGTTCGATGGAGCAGAGCTTGGAAAAGCCATCGCCGCAAACCTCGGAAGTATTGAGGCTGCTCTTAGCGCCTACGAAAAAGAACTTTTCCCGCGAAGCAATGCGGAAGCAAAAGAGGCCCTGCGTATTCACGATATTCTTTTCGGGATAAATGCCCCGCAGAGCTTATTGGACTTCTTTAAAAAACAAAAAGGGCCTGCTTGAGGCCCTTCCAATTCAACCCTATTTGTATGGAACTATTTATTCACGCATTCGCTGAAGGATTGGCTTTCTTCGTTAGGCGCACCATGCACTTTAAGTCTGATCCTATAGGCTTCACTCGCTGAAGTTGTAGTGCCAGACTTCTTAATTAGCACTCGAGAGAAATTATAGCTCCCGGCCGGCAAGTTTTTTTGAGTTGCGGAAATCAACCCTTGCGCCAACATATCTTCGTAATCCTTTAAACCCATCTTTGGAGTACTGCCCTCTTCCGAGATCTTTTCAAAACCTTCTTTTACCCACACGTGCAAATCACTTACATCTTGTTGTGAAAGCTTGCGCCAAATGTCTGTGGGTTTTGAAATTTTCTTAGCGCGAATTTCGTTTTGCAATCTAGTTAGATCTTCTTGAACGATATAAAGATCCATTTTCTCAGTCGTCACAGTTAGCGAAGAAGCCGTTACGCAAACCAACGCCTGCGTCATCATATTACCAATGCCTTTACCTACTGACTCCGTAACACCACAACCTGCCAGTGCTAGCCCTAATACTGCCGTGATCAAAAAATGATTTTTCATATTTTTTTACACTCTTAGTTATGATCAATACAAACTTCAGAAACATCAGTTTTGATCACTTTTTGTGTGACCTTGTCGATTGCTTTCTTTGTTGTAGCTGTGCAAGTTTCAGCTGGAGCCACTTCTGTTGTTACTTCAGAGGTAACCAACAAAACATCGCCACGGTCTTCAACAGAGCGAAACAATTCGCCTTCGAAGCTACCGCCGCCTCCGCCACCACCTTCATAACCGCCACCGTCAAAAGAACCACCGCGATCATTGCCTTCATAAGTGCCTTCACGAGGATCAGAACCCTCGCCACCGCCATCACGACCTTCTTTAGGAGCTGGTTCTGATTTGCCCTTCTTTGCAGAGATAACATCAGATTTTGCAAGAACTGGAAATGCTATAACAGGCACAGCCAATGCAGTCAGAAGAGACGCAGCGATCATCTTTTTCATGAAGAACTCCTTATAAATAGAAAGACCTTTGATAGCACAAGGGTCCCACC
>JAGIAF010000174.1 GCA_017745015.1 Bdellovibrio sp.
AACTCACCGTCCGCATCAGCTCATGCTCTTTTTCATCAGTCTGAACACGACGATGAATTTCTAAACGCGCATCTCCGTAGCGTTTAAGATTTTCTTTCACTCGCTGACGATGCGATTCCGGCAGCGTCTCTGCTCGCAAGAAGGCGGTTCCAAATGCGTTGGCCTCTTCAACGACCAATTGCTTGCGATGATCAAAGCGTGTCACGGCCATAGAGAAAGTAAATCCCAACAATAGCGCCAACAATCCTAAGATCGTCGTAGGAACAAAATTCGATCCCTCAAAAGATTCTAATTTCTTTTTCGCGAAGTGATCACCGCACCAATAGCCGACATATGCCCCTAAAGGAAACAGCACGATGAGAATTGTTAAAATAATCGGCAGTGGCAACTCATAAAGAAGTTCAAGAGGCTTCACCATCAGAACTGTTTTCCTAACATGAAGTAACCGGCAAAGTTGTAGTTGTCTCCGTAAGCAAGGGCCAGATACACCGGCCCTAACAAGCTGTCATAAGCGAAATACAACGTGCCTGAATAGTGCCATTTTTGCGCGACTTTTTCTTCAGTATAGTCAAACACCCGTCCCGTCTCTGCGGCCGCTCCCCAAAAGCTGCTCGCAAGAAGGCCTGTCGGGCGATAATATTGGAGGGATCCGTAAACGTACTCGGTACCAATCAACTCCTGATAGCGATAACTTGAAAGATTTAAAAAACCTCCAAGCCAACTCACGTTAGCCAACGGTTGCGTGTCACCTTGAGAAGCCTGAGCTTTGATTGTCATCTGGAATGCGCCATCTCCCACGCCAATGCCGTTGCGATAATTCAATCCATACACCGCGTAGTTATCCAACGACTCCGAACCTCCCAGGGAAAGATATCCATAAATGTCGACGTAGTTCCCTTTTTGCGGAAAGAAATAGTTATCCAACTGATCGACGAAGAGGTTTAAGTGAATCCCATAGTCATAGTCGTGAACATCAGGCAGTAAGGAAGGACCAATTTGCTGAGTGGCTTTATAGTCATTATACAAAGGACCTAATCGCAATTCGCCGTATTTTCCCCAACCAGTTCCTAAGTCGAAACCGATGGAGTTTTTCGCATAGGTGTACTCGGCGATTTGCTCCCCATCTTGAAACACAGCCAGAGGACTTCTATTGTACATATAATAAGGAGAAACAAATGTATAACCACCCAACAAGAGCGGCTGATAAAATTCCGTTTTAATCATAGAAGAGTAACCCACTTGACCGATGGTTTTCCACTCAGCTCCCAGAGAGTTAATCCACGTCCGGCGATACATGGCTGTCACATTCCACGGCGAGGAATTGACGAAGTCTGTACCTAGGCTCAATCCAAAGTTTAAGTAATTGGGCCCCCAGCTCTTTTGCACGGGGATGATATAAAGTTTTTGCCCCAAGCCATCATCAATCAGTTCATAATCTAACTGACTGAAGTCATCGCGAGCATAAAGTTGCGTCAGACGTTTATTAAAGTCTTCCTGGTCCAAGACTTGTCCTGTCTTGATATCCAGAGCATCTTTTAAGACTGTGGGATTCACCCAACCGCTCGACCCCACAGTGACGGAGTCAATGGGCTTAGGATAAAGCTTCTTCTTCAGGCGATTTTGCTGCCACTCATCGTACTCGGCTTGTGAGACCGAATACTTCTTTAATTTCTCTATGTCTTTGTTGGCCGCCTTCTCTCCGATTTCAAACAATGAATCTCCCTTATCGAAATCCATGGAGCTTAAAGTTCCAAATTCAGGAACAATCAAAACATCTTTAGTCGTCAAACTTTGAGCTTGCGGATGAACGTTCTGAATCATCATCAAACGGGTGTATTGGTCCGCGATAGAAAGAATACTGGAGATCTCCTCTGCCTTTAAAGGAGCCGCTCCGACGTCAATTGCGATGATCGCATCGACGTTACAAGACTTTCTTGCCACATCCACACCGAGATTACGCACCAAACCTCCGTCGACAAGAATACGCCCTTGAACTGGCACTGAAGGAAACACTCCTGGCACCGCCATACTCGCACGCATTGCTGTGACTAGGTCACCGTCTTTTAGGACGACCATCTCTCCGGTAACAAGATCCGTGGCGATCGCTCGATAAGGAATACTCAGCTGATCGAAGTTCGCCACCGTCCCCCCAAAGGTGAGAGACCGCAGGAACAATTCCACTTGTTGAGTGCTGATTGCCGAAAATGGTAATTTAATTTCACCTGAATCACTGAGGCCTAATTCCATATCCAACATCGAATAAGAATCATCTTGTTTGCGACGAAATGGATAAGATTGTCGTGGCGCCTGCGCATAAAAAAGATTATTCCAATTCGCCGCCTTTATTTTCTTTTTGAGATTCGCGGTTGTTTCTCCGGCGGCATAACTGCCACCGATCAAAGAGCCCGCACTGGTTCCCACTATGCAATCTACGGGAATTCTGTTCTTTTCAAGGACCTCCAAAACTCCCAAATGCGCTAAGCCTCTGGCCCCCCCGCCTCCCAACACTAAGCCTACTCGAGTTCTTTTCGCCTCGGCAGAGAGCGCGATCATTAAGGAGACGGCGATCAACGAAAGTAAGTAGAGTTTTGTCATATCATTTAAAATGACACTCTCCTTTAATCGCGTCTTGGATTTTAGCCCTTGGGTGCAAACTTACATGAGCTGAATTCTCGTCAAAACCTTACCAGTCATGCATAGTAAGTAAGTCTATGATCGCATTTCTTTTAATATTTTTAATGGGATTCAAGGTTGAAGCCGCGCCGGTTCTGGTGACTGGCCTTGATCAAGTCAATCGCGAGCTCAACGACCCCAAGATTTTCAATGCCCAATCTTGCCCTGGCTATATCAACAGAGTGACGGACTTTCTCTTTGCGCAGCCAGCAAATCATTTCATTCCACAAACTGAAGAAGATATTAACGATTTTAAAGCTCATGGCGTGGAGCTCGTAAATCAAGTCTTTATGATCCGTGTGAAGCTGCATGATCTTCTCCAACAATTTGCCAAAGAAGACATGTTGGGTGATGCCTGTGTTTTAAAAATGCGCGAGGGTATGCAATATGCGCGTTTCACCGAGGAATACCTTATCGACTGGCTCGTTCAAAATAAAGTTGTCGAGTACAAGGACTCCCTGGTTCTGGGCGGCGAAACTCCTTTCTTATTACGAAACACCAAATTCAGTGAAGTAAACTTACAACCCGGGGATGTGCTTTTGATTCGCGGGAAGAGTTATGTTTCAGCGATGATCGCACGCATCGGTGACGAAGAAGGAAACTTCTCTCACATGGCGATTGTCGCTGAAGACGACCATGGCGCACTCTTTATCGTTGAGTCCCTCATTCAATACGGAGTGGTGGTCACTCCTCTAGAACAATGGCGGAAAACTCCAGATGCCCGCGTCGCCTTGTTTCGCCAGCCCGACATGGCCTTAGCACATAAAGCGGCCAGCATTTCTTATGCCTGGGGACAAAAACATGCCGAGTATGATTTTGCCATGGATGACAATGACTATGACAAAGTGTTTTGCGCAGAAGTCATTCGTTATGCCTATGACAAAGCCTCCGATGGGAAGCTCATGGTCCCGCTCTACCGCAGCCACGTCACAAAGTTCAAGGGTGGAGCTTATCCAAAATCTTTGGGTGTTACCTCTGACAGCCTCTTTGCTCCTTATGATATCGAAGTCGATCCTCGTTTCGATCTTGTGGCTGAGTGGAAGTACTTCCCACTTTTACGTCAGGTCCGAATGCAAGATTCCGTCTTTCAAAGTATCTATGCTTGGATGCCGGGATTAAATTACTCATTTTATCCCAACTGGTGGATCACCACTCAAGCTTATATCGGAAAAAGTATTCGCTATCTCGGTTTTATGAGCGATGAGTTTCCCACCTACATGCCGATTCAAACCATGGAGTCTGTCTTGCAGTTTGAAACGGTCTCAAAAGCACTCGAGGCGAATCTGCAGAAAATAGAAAATGACTATTACACCGCGAAAGGATACTTGCCATCCTTCCAAGAAATGATGATATTCAACAATGACTATCGTAAAGCGGATTGCCTGCTTTACCAAGAAGGCAAATCCTCCGAGTTCCACAATATCTTCAGAGGTCCCACTTGTGAATAATATGGAAAAAGATCCAACTCAAACTCCCTTTAGAATTTTAATTTTTGGCGCCAGTGGAATGGTTGGCAGTGGTGTCTTACGGGAATGCCTGCTCGATCCCGATGTGACTGAAGTTAAGTCTGTCGGACGACGTCGCCTTGAGCTGGCTCACCCCAAACTTCAGCAACTCATTGTTCCTGATATAAGTGCGATCCATGACTTCTCTGCAGATTTACAAAACTTCGACGCCTGCTTCTTTAGCTTAGGAGCATCCGCCGCAGGTTTGTCAGAAGAAGATTACTCTGAAATCAATCACGATCTGCCTTTGATGGTGGCTAATCTCCTGCACCAGCTAAATCCTCATTCTGTCTTTGTCTATGTCTCTGGCCTAGGAACCGACTCCAGCGAGCAAGGTTCTACTATGTGGGCTCGAGTGAAAGGACGTACCGAGAATGATATCATGAAGATTCCCTTCAAAGCGGCCTATATGTTCCGCCCTGGCGGCATTATCGCGATGAATGGCGAAGTGTCCTCCACCCGCCTTTATCGTTGGATGTATTCGTCTACGAAGCCCTTTCATAAATTTCTGCTCAAACGTTTTCCGAAGAGTATCACAACCACCGAAGAGATCGGCCAAGCCATGCTTGCCGTCGCAAAACATGGCCAGGGCCCCCGCGTCGTGGAAAACAGAGAGTTCAAAGACCTTGCGCGTTCACACCGGCCCTAAGGCGCGAAAAACTTTTCCAAACCTCATTGGCAGAGTAAAATAATAATCTGACAAGGAGGTTTTTTATGAAAACTTCTCTACAGAACTCTCAAGGTAAAATTGGGTGGATCTTGCTGTGGTTGATTGGAATACCGCTTCCCATTTTATTAGTTTTATACCTTCTTCGCGGTTGCACATGATATAACGTTCCCATGATGATTCGCAAAAGCACGTTGTCGCAGTTTTTCCGTTCAGAACTTCCATTGATCCTTGCACCGATGGCAGGCGGCCCCACCACTCCCGAACTGGTGGCGGCGGTTTGCAATGCCGGAGCTTTGGGATCCCTTGCGGCCCCTTACTTACAGCCAGAGGCAATTGAAAAACAAACGCAAGCCATTCACGCTCTCACCGAAAAACCTTTTGCGATCAATCTTTTCGCTCCGTCAATAGATCCAGCTTTAACTAAGGAGCAAATCTCAAGGGCTGTCGAACAAACACGCTCTTACCGTCAAGAGTTTGGACTGCCAGATCCAAAAGTGATGGCGCCTTTTTCCGAAAACTATGAAGAACAGTTTGCGATGGTGATGAAACTCAAACCCGCCGTTCTGAGTTTTACATTTGGCCTTCTTCCTCAAAAACATATCCATGAAGCGCGCGCCCTTGGCATTTACGTCATAGGCACCGCAACAACTTTTGAAGAGGCGCAACAGCTTGAAAATGCGGGCGTTGACGCCATCGTTTTACAAGGTGTTGAAGCCGGAGGACATCGCGGTATTTTTGACGTCACAGCGTCTGAGCCAGGTATTGGCATCATGGATTTAATAAAAAAATGCACTGGCAGAATTCAGCTGCCTCTGATTGCTGCCGGCGGTTTGATGACGGGATCTGATATCGCCAAAGCTTTGACCGCCGGAGCTGATGCCGTTCAATTGGGTACGGCGTTCTTACTGTGCGAAGAAGCTGGCACGTCTCATCCCTATCGCCAACGCTTAGAAAAATCTCAGGGTGCTGACACCGAGCTGACACGTGTTTTTTCTGGAAGAATTGCGCGCGGAATTAAGAATCGTTTTATGAGTGAAATGCAACCCCATCCAGAAGCGATCTTGCCTTTTCCGGCGCAGAATGTTTTCACTCGAGATTTGCGGAAAGCCAGCGCCGACAAAGGCAGCGCTGACTTTTTATCTCTCTGGGCTGGAACTGGCGTGGGCCAACTCCGTGCAATGAAAGCCGCGGACTTGGTTGAAGTGCTTGCAGCAGAACTAAAGAGTTGCGTGAGCAACATTCAACAAAGTAAACGATAGCATAAAGATCAGAGGGATCACCATACGACACCGTCCTTTCTGTGAATGGCCGATGTATACAATAAAACTTTGAAGCTAAAAAGTTTTTTAACCCTTGGAGTCCGAAGCAGAGAGCCCGCTGCGATAGAGTGAATTCCAATCACTCACGGTCGTTACGATGGTGACTTTATTTTTCAATTCTTCACGGCCCAAAATTCTTAAAAGCTCTGGGCGCATCAGACGATGAACTTGCTTAATGGTCTTAAAGAGCTTCTTGGTGTGTTGCCAATTTCGCTCATCACATCCTTCTGGCAATTCTTTTCGCGGAGACCACAAATTGATGAATTGTCTTTTCGTCGCCCACCAATAATGACGCCACAAAGGAAAATCAATCAGGACAATGCGATCCGCAAGCTTAAAGCGTTTTTCTAAAATATCTAACGGACCGTAACCATCAATAATCCAATCGGCACCTTCTTGATACGCCGTCAAAATACCAATGGATTCCTTGTGGGAACGGATCTTCATACCCGAAACGAATTGAATAGAGTCGACATGGACAACTGGCAAAGAATGAATTTCCCCCAAACGACGTGAAAGAACAGTTTTCCCTCCGCCGGCGTTTCCAATAACTGCAATTTTCCGAATGTTGTTATCCCTCATGATTCTCCAGACTCATGGCGACATTCTAGCGAATATTCTGCCATTTTAATATAACTTCTTCTTTTCCTCTTATATTCTAACGACATGAGGTATCTGCTGATTCTTTCGATACTATTGGGCGGCCATTGTGTTCTTGCAAAAGAACCGGCTAGCACCGCTGTTTTCGGAGTGAACTCAGATTATGCCCTTCCCCTGGTCGATATCACACGACGCGAGAATACTCCGAATCTGGAAGGCGGGGTTCTTAAAGATCTTGGCGAAGCGATTTTCAAAGAGATGAATCTGCGCCCGATGTGGTTTCTAGTTCCTAAAAAACGCGTCGGCCCAAGTTTGGTGTCAGGGCAGGTTGCAATTCTGTGTCACCTTAATGAGGTTTGGCAGCCTAAAATCGTTGATGATGTTTGGTGGAGTCATGAACTTTACCGCAGCACCAATTTGTTCGTCTTCATAAAAAAAACAAAACAAATCCGTTCCCTGAAAGACCTTTATGGTGAACGCGTTGGCGTAGTTCTTAATTTTATTTATAAAAGTCTCGATTCTGCATTTCAATCTGGGCAAATCCATCGCGAAGATGGTCCAAATAACGAAAGTAAAATCCAAAAGCTTTTGAACGGACGCTTGAACTACATTTTGA
>JAGIAF010000175.1 GCA_017745015.1 Bdellovibrio sp.
GTTGTATTGATTGATTTGCTCTTTGAGAACGCGACTGATCTCGTCGGCACGGATTTGTGTTTCCATTTTTAGTTGGCTCTCCTGTTTAATTCTTCATTTAATTTTTTAAGATGTGTTTCGATGCTGTCGTCAAAAGTCCATCCACCAACTTGGGCTACAGCGCCACCCAAAAGTTTAGGATCCTGTTGGTAAGTAAGAACGATCTTCTTGTTCAAGACTTTGCTTACTTTAGACTCAAGTTCTTTTTGTGCGTCAGCAGACAATGGTTGTGCTGAACGAACTGTACCGCGAGTTACGCCTTCTTCGATATCCAAGAAACCTTGGTACGCAAGAGCGACTTCAGCTAGAAGTTGGATTCTGTTTTTTTCAGCAAGCAACACCAGAGTGCCGAATACTTCTTCAGAAAGACCTTTTCCTTCTAGAGCGGATTTCACAGCAGCGATTTTTTGAGCTGCAGTGATCATTGGGTTTTGGAAATATGCAGTGATCGCCGCGTCTTTTGCAAACGCATCAGCAACACCTTGCAATTCCGCATAGGCTTTTGCGTGAACACCTTTTTGCTTAGTCAAAGCAAGAAGGGCTTTCGCATATCTTTTGGAAACTTCGTTTACTTTCACGACTATACTTCCGCGATGTGGTTGATAAATTCTTTTTGCAATTTTTGTTGATCAGAAGCGCCGATGTCTTTCGTCAAAACTGTACGAGCTGCTTCAACAGAATCAGTCAACAATTGAGTGCGAAGTTCTTTTTGAGCGCGAGCTACTTCAAGCTTCGCAGTCAATTCAGCTTCTTCTTTGATACGCTTAGAAACTTGGTTTGCTTCGTCGATGATTTGGTTTTTCAAATCATCAGCGTGAGCTTTTGCTTTCGCGATTTGCTCAGCACGAGTGTTGTCCAAGTTTGCAAGTTTGTTTTTGATATCTACGAATTCACGCTCAGCTTGTTCGCGCGCGAATGCAGATTTTTGAGCAGCCTCAAGGTAAGCGGCTTTTCTGCCACCGAAGAAAGTAACGATACCGTCTTTAGTGAAATAGATAAGGCCCGCGATCAAGATCGCTACGTTGATTGCTTGATAGATGACTGCTTTAGGGATTTCGATGTGGTGTTCACCACCGTGCTCAGCGCCTGATGCGAATACTACTACTGGCGCAAGAAGAATAAGGATGTTTACTAGTGCTTTCATCTTATTTACCCAATAATTTAGATGTGATTGCCAAAGCAATTGCTTGCGTTTGAGATTTCAACTCACGCGCAGCTGTTTCCACTGCAGTAGTGATTTTAGATCTGTTGTTAGAAACAAGTTGATCAGCTTCGCCACGAGATTTCGCAACAGTTGCTTCGTATTGTTTGTTCGCTTCAGATTTAGACGCGTCGATGATTGTTTTGATCTCGTTGTTAAGATCACGAACTTTTGATTCGTATTCGCTGTTCAACTCAACAGACTTGGCTTGGTATTCCAAAGCAAGATCTTCACCGCCCTTAGTTTTTCTTTCTCTTTCTTCAAGAGCATGAGCGTATGGAGTAAAAACAAACTTCGTTAGAAATAACAAAGCAATCGCGAAAAATACGAACTGGATGCCGGCAGTTGTGTTAATGCCTAATTGTCCAAAAATGTCCATTTTGTTGAAATCCCTACTGTTTTTTTGAGCTTCGTGAGTAGCATTTCAAGCTGGAAAAGGTCAAGGGTGATTTTCCAGATGAGAATGAGCGGGATTCTGATTTGCCTAAGACTTAGGCATGTAGGAAGCGCCTTCGAACACCACGCCTTCGTCAATTCGCAGACTTGGGGACGTCACGGTGCCTTTAAAGATCGCAGGTGGGTGCATGATAACCCTGCGGCGAGCAAAGAGATTTCCCTCAACTCTACCGCTAATAATGATGGTATCTGCCTCGATTTGGGCAGCCACAGAGGCGCCTTCGTTGATGACGATAGTATCTTTAGTAAAGATTTCCCCTTTAAAGTCCCCGCCAATTTGCACGGTGCCTTCAAAGCTGAGCTTTCCTTCGAAATGTGTTCCCTGATCAAGGATTGCCGTCACATGACCAGATAGAACATCTTCTTGAATTGCTTGAGGAATTGTTACTGCCATCCTTCTTTCAGCCTATCTACCAAATTGGTCAACTCATCATCGGAATAGAAGTGAATGCTAATCTTACCCTTTGAATTAGAATAATCAATGTTCACTTTCGTACCCATGATCTTTTGAAGCTCATCGCTTAGACCATTAATAAGACGTTGTGTAACGTTAGAATCAAAGCTCGCAGGAGCTTCTTCTTCTGATTGTCCCTTAACGATGGCTTGAACCATTTTTTCAAGCTTACGTACCGCAATTTTTTCGTTCACAACTTTTTTTGCGTATTCAGTTTGTTTCTTTGCATCAGGCAAAGCGAGCAAAACTTTTGCGTGGCCCACAGAAAGATCATTTTTAGAGATCATTTCTTTTACCTCACCAGGCAAGGCAAGCAAACGAACAGCATTGGCTACAGTCGCACGGTCACGACCTACTTTTTCAGCCACCTGTTGTTGCGACAATTTGAATTCAGTGATCAAGCGAGAATAGCCTTCCGCTTCTTCAATTGGATTCAAATCTTCACGTTGAATATTCTCAACAATCGCAAGCTCAAGGGCTTGTTTGTCATCGTAATTCTTAAGGATAACTGGAACTTCATGCAGGCCCGCAAGTTGCGATGCTCTCCAACGACGCTCACCCGCTACGATTTCCAGTTTTCCAGAAGTCGTACGACGAGCCACGATGGGCTGAAGAATTCCATTCTCTTTAATAGATTGAGCCAACTCTTGAAGCGCTTCTTTATCGAAGACGTTACGAGGTTGGTATTTTCCAGGAGAAAGTTTATCGATCGCAACTTTCCAGATCTTGCTTTCAGGGTCTACGGGAGGGGCGACGGGCTGAGGTGCAGGAGCTGTTGTTGATGTCGATGCTGCTGTTGCTGAAGCGGCTTGTGCGGGAGGGGCTGGTTTAGCAACATTCATTTCAGTAGGCGCAGGCCCACCGAGCAAAGACCCAAGTCCACGACCCAAGCCTTTTTTTTTGTTTGAGGATTCGACAGCAATATCAGACATTTACTTCCCCTTGGTACGCATGTGTGTTTGCCTCTGGAGCTGTCTCTGTTGTAGTTTTTTGTGCCGCACGGGCTACTACTTCATGAGCAAGTTCTAGATAGCGAGTCGCACCGATGGATTTGCTGTCGTATTCAAGGATGGATTGACCATGGCTCGGAGCTTCGCTGAGGCGAACGTTTCTTGGAATGATGGCGTTAAATACTTTATCGCCAAAATGGTTTTTGATTTCAGTCACAACTTGATGGCTCAAATTGTTGCGCACATCAAACATCGTTAGAACGATGCCTTCGATATGCAATTGCGGATTTAAATTCTTTTTGATTAATCCCGCAGTATTCAAAAGCTGACTCAAACCTTCCAATGCATAGTATTCACATTGAAGAGGCACAAGGAAGCTGTCGGCCGCATTAAGAGCATTCAGAGTAATCAAACCAAGTGATGGTGGGCAATCCACGATCACGAAATCATATTGATCAGCCACTGTGGCCACCGCATTCTTCAAGCGGTATTCACGCTGCGGCATATCAACAAGCTCAATCTCAGCACCTACTAGGTCAGGATTAGCCGTACAGATTTTTAAGTTTGGATTTGACGTATTTTGAGTAGCCTCTGGCAAAGTTTTTTCGCCGATGAGTACGTGATATGAATTGGCGTCTTGGCCTTCATATCTTTTGATACCCAATCCACTGGAAGCATTTCCCTGTGGATCCATATCGATCAATAGAACTCTTTTTCCTAGAGTAGCCAGAGCAGAAGAGAGGTTCACCGACGTCGTTGTCTTGCCTACTCCACCTTTTTGATTAGCTATGCAGATCGTTTTAGCCATCATTCCTCCTTGATGAATTAAAAATCCTCCTATTTGATTATTCTTTCAAGAATAAAGACCAGTTTTTCGCGCCACGCCTTAGGTTTTTCTTCATTTTTTCCGATGTTCCACGTGGAACAACCACATTTATGAGATTAATCACCGCTATCTTCATCATTTTTGCCTTCGCAGCCTGCAGTAAGCCGGATCCAAATCCCGAACTGAAGGATCCGATCTATTCGGATCTACAAACACAGCTCGGTGCTACCACCGCACAGTTAGAGGCAAAGAAAAAAGAGCTCGAGGGCTTCGAGAAAGAACTTATCGAAGTAGTTCCCCAGACAGGGCAAATTAAGTACGCCAAAAAAAGAGTTTTTGAAGCCCAGGCGCTTGTGAATAAACTCGAGCAAGAAAAAGCCTATTTAGAGCTCAAGATAGAGCAACGAAAGCGCACCGCTCAGACTTCTTATAAAAAAGCCTTCGCCAAGAAGGAAGAATGGCCCGATCCCAAGGAATGGGCCTCCTATCAGGTGGAACAAAAGCTAAGAAACGCGAAAAAGACCTGGGACGTGAAAGATCGCATGAAAGAAGCGGGAGTATCGTTCGGTGGAGCTGCAGAGGGTGGAAAGGCCGAAGGTGGCGAACACGGGGGCGGCGGAGAAGGTGCAAAAGCGGAGAAATCCGAGCACTAGGAGGATGTTCCACGTGGAACATCCCTTTTTCTACATTTAAGCGATTTTTTCGGTGCGAACCACACCAAATTTAATGGCACCCACTGGAAGTTTATATTCTCCCACAAGCGACGGCGACCAGATCGAGCAAAGTTGAGTCGGAATCTCTCCTACTTCAATCCCCCACTCTTCACCCTTCATATGGTACAAAGAACCGCCTTTAACCACAATTCTGCGAGCCATAAGAATCGCTTTTGAAATATTTCCGAAGCCACGGCAGATCGCCCACTGTACAGAGTTCTCAGGAAGCTTCTCGATATGAAGGTTTTCAATCTTTACATTTTTAAGGCCTAAAGCACTTGCGGCGTGTCCTAAGAACTCACACTTTTTAGTATCTGTATCAACCAGCACTACTTGCACATTCGGATACATGATCGCCAGAACCATCCCAGGAAAGCCACTACCGCTTCCAAAGTCATAGATCTTATCAATCGTAGGGTTAGATCTAATTACAGCTTGAGAGCCGATAATAGAATCTGCAAAGTGAATAGCATCAGCCACAAATACCGTTTTAGCGGAAATGAGGCTGAGGGTTTTGTTAAATTTAATGAGCTCTTCATGATAGGTCTTTAGTCTGGATCTGACCTCAGGACTTAAATCCGGGAACCATTCATCAATTCGCCAGAATATGGTTGGCGTTTCCTGGTTGTTGTTCTCCATCCAGAGTCATCTCCTTGATCTTCTTGTGACCTTTTAGATGAATCATTATAGCCTGAATGGCTGAGGGATTGACACCACTTATACGTTGAGCTTGACCTAAGGTACGGGGCCTAACGCGCTGCAACTTATCCTTCTCTTCATTGGAGAGACCACGAATTTCCGCGTAAGAAAGATCATCTGGAAGTACTAATTCTTCGAGTCGTTTTGACTGATTAATAAGTTCCATCTGCCGCTTCACATAGCCCGAATACTTCACTTCAATTTCTACCGGTTCAGTAACATTTGGATCTGGATCGAGAGTGAAATTTAGCAATTCTAAGTGTGAACTCACAAGCTCGGGACGACGCAGCAACTCTTCGTAAGACAAAGACTTTGTCATTTCTGCGGTCGGAATTTTAGCCAAGATTTCTTGCACATCTTTAGTTGGATAAAGCTTCGTATCACGCAATTTTGCATGCAATTCTTGGCGACGAACACGCAAGTTCGCTAACAGCTCAATAGATGCCTCTGAAGCAATACCAATTTTCGTAGCAAGGGCTGCTAATCTATCGATAGTATTATCTTCTCTTAAAACTAGGCGATGCTCTGCGCGCGAAGTGAACATGCGATATGGTTCGCGTGTTCCTTTCGTCACAAGATCATCAACCAGAACGCCCATGTACGCTTGATCACGATCAAGAATGAATTCATCTCTGCCCAAAATACTATGAGCCGCGTTCACGCCGGCGATAAATCCTTGCGCTGCTGCTTCTTCGTAACCAGAAGTTCCGTTAATTTGACCAGCCAAGAACAATTGACGAATCGTTCTTGTTTCAAGGCGATGCCAGATTTGTGTCGGCTCAATATAGTCATACTCAACTGCATAACCGTAGCGAGCGACTTTTACATTTTCCAAGCCCGGAATAGTTTTAAGGAAAAGATCTTGAGTCTCTTCAGGCAAGCTCGTGGAGATACCTTGAAGATAAATAAGATCCGTATTCAAACCTTCTGGTTCCAAGAAAGTTTGGTGACTTGGCCGTTCCGAGAAGCGAGTCACTTTGTCTTCAATAGAAGGACAATAACGTGGGCCTACACCTTCAATAATTCCACAGTACATTGGAGATTTATCCAAGTTACCGCGAATAATATCGTGAGTAAGCTCCGTCGTACGAGTGAGATAACAAAGAATTTGTGGAAGTTTCAACTGAGTCGATGAGCGATAGCTGAAAGGATAAACTTTCTCATCACCACCATGAGGAATTGTCTTTGACCAGTCGATTGAATCCTTAAGCAGACGTGCCGGCGTACCCGTTTTCAAACGTTTTACTTCAAAACCAAATTGCGCCAATTGATCCGATAATCCTACAGAAGGGCCGTCACCCACGCGGCCGCCCGCCTCTTGGCGAAGACCAATGTGCATCACACCGTTCATGAAAGTACCCGTAGTGATGACCGTCGCTTTCGCGAAAATCTCTGAACCATCCTGCAAAACCACGCCTACGCACAAATCTTTTTCCAAAATCAGGCGTTTCACTTCGCCTTGCAGAACTTCAAGATTGGGCTGAGTTAAAAGGGCGTTCTTTTGAAAAGCAGCATAAAGATGCTTATCATTTTGCACGCGAGTTCCGCGAACTGCAGGACCTTTTGAGGAGTTAAGACGTTTATACTGAATTGTAGTTTCATCTGCGGCGATACCCATTTGACCGCCGAGAACGTCGATTTCACGAACCATGTGACCTTTTGCAAGGCCACCGATGGACGGATTGCAGCTCATGTAACCAATACGATCAAGATTTGTCGTCACCATCAAAGTTTGCAAACCCAAACGTGCGGAAGCCAAGCATGCTTCAATACCCGCGTGCCCTGCGCCGACAACGATCACATCAAATTTATTGTTAGTCATAAGTTACTTCCCGATACAAAACTCTTTAAAAACCCGATCCATGATTTGATCATCGAATCGCTTTCCTAAAGTTTCGTGAATCGCGATGAGGGCGTCTTTTAGTTCAAACGCCAGGAATTCAGAACCCATCCCCTGATCCACTATGGATTGCGATCTCTGAGTATTCTCTAGAG
>JAGIAF010000176.1 GCA_017745015.1 Bdellovibrio sp.
GAACCGATCTTCCAAATCAATACGTGTATGGTTATGCGCTGATTTCCTATGCGACTCAAAAGTATGGTGAGGATGTTTGGAGAAATATCATTGCGGACGTAGCTGAGTTCCCGCAGCCATTCCGTCTCTACAGCTCATTTGAAAAGATCACAGGTCAAAGCTTTAAACTTTTCTATCTTGAGACCATGGATGATCTTCGCAAGAAATGGGCGAAAGATGCACCCGAAAAAGAGACCGTTGTCGATTATCGTGAAGAGGTTGCTCCTTACAAAGTGGGCGATGCTCTGTACTTTGTGAAAAACACCTTGGACGATCAATCTAGGTTGTTAAAATCTGAAAACGGTAAGATGTCTGAAGTTGCTGAGCTTCACTACAACAAAGACTTTATGAAGTTGAATGTGGGCCAGACGAAGGCTGTCTATACGGAGTTCTTGCCCGATGCTCGTTATGGTCAAAAAGGATCTTCGCGCTTAGTTGTTTTAGATTTGGCGACGGGTAAGAAATCTAAAATTACCGATGATCTTAGAATTTACTATCCAAGCTTGAATGACTCTGAAACGAAAATCATCGCTACGGATTTCAAAGACGATCAAACTTGGAATTTAGTAGAGTTTGATCTTCAAGGAAATCTTCTGGAGACTTTTTCTCTTCCCGAGGGAAAAGTGGCAGAGGCTCAATATCTTGATAATGATTCTGCGGCGGTTATCTTGAACTCGAAAACGGGTTACCGCTCTTTGGTCATCGTGGATTTGAAAACGAAGAAAGTTATTAAGACATTGTTGTCGCCTTCTCGTAACGTGATCACGTCATTGTTCGTGGATAAAAATAAGAACCTTTTGTTCGAAGCGCAGTACAAAGGTGGCAACGATATTTTCAAAGTGAACGGCAACGGCTTGGCTCGTTGTACGACGTCGAAGTTGGGAGCTTTCACGCCTTCTTCGGACGGTCAGAATGTTTATTACAGCAACATGGATACCTATGGTGCTCAAGTGGCTTCGGTCGCTTTGGATTCTTGCCAAAAATTCCAAGCGTCTGACCTTGTTGATTTCAAATACATCGGTGATTCTCCGTCAGATAACTACAATAGATTCCCAGTGACATCATTCCCAGCTCAAGAGTCTTTGTTCACTAAGAATGCTACTCAATACAAATCAGAAGAGTATGGCGATTTCGATAAGCGACTTGCGATTCCTCATACGTGGGGGTTGTGGCTTGGTCGTGGGGGTGGCCTTGCGGTTGAGTCGGACAACTTGTTGCGTACGATGAGCGCCATGGCTCAAGTGGGGACGGATCCAGAAGAAGGACAGTCGTTCTTTGGATTGAGCTTTGATTTGAAAAAATACTATCCACTATTCACGTTGTCGGCAGAACAACGCCATCGTAAGGTGACCGATTTTGACACGGATATCGAAACAAAGTGGACTGAAAAATCTGTGGGCCTTTCGATGGATATTCCGTATATCAAGAAGACAGGTGTTTATAATTTCCAAACCGGTCTGTCGTTGGGGGGCGGATATACAGATACATCTGAATACGAAATCAATGATAGTGACGTGGATGGCACAAATTACTTCTATAAGTCTTTTGCGCAGCTGGCATTTGCTTGGAGCAAAGATGCACATACACGTTCATTGATGAATCCATGGCTTTTAAGTTATCGCGTTCGTTATGATAATGCAGAACAACCCACGGACTCAAGATTCTCGGGCAACCGTTCTTACCAACAAGCCATTGCGCAAACGCCGGGTTTTGCCAGCAATGACGGCTTTATGGTCTCTTGGGATCAACAAAAGCAAGAAGATGCTCTTACAGCTTACCGTTTCCTTCCGGAAAGAGACGTGCCCGGCTCCTATGCGTTCTCTCGGGGCTATAGTTATGAAGATGTTCCGGGATATCAAAAGGTTTCTGGCAACTATCTTTTCCCCATCGCATATCCAGATTGGGATTTAGGCAACTGGTACTACTTGCGTCGAATGTCAGGAACGTTGTTCTTTGATTCAACGGTGGTAGATGATACGCAATTGGATTCAGTTTTGAACTCTTACGGTGCGGAGTTGAAATTTGAATCGAAGTTCTTCCGCATCCTTCCTGTGACTTTCGGTGTTCGTGTCTTGCAAAGACTTTTGGATAACGAAGTTCGTGGGGATCTGTTCCTCGCTACGGGTCTTGAGTTCTAGTACTCCACATTCGAAGAGAACATAACTCCGAACCCTTCAAAGGGCGAGGAGTTAGGGTCCTTCGAATTGTTCTTCTGATAATACCCACCAATTCCCAGTTCGTTCTTTCTTTGCTGAAGCATAATGCCGGCCGTTGCCAGGTAGTTCTCACTTCTTCGATAATCTGTGTAAGCAAAACCCGCAATAGGTTGCCACTTTGAATTGGAAGCACTTTTCCAGCCTGCCGAATAAGTCCAATGTTCGGGATTTGTGTTCTTTCCTTGAGCTGAATTCTCTGTGGCAGAGCTTCCGTAGCTAATATCAAACAAGATGTGTTGATTTCCGAAGACGGCTTCTTGGCCGAGGTTTACAACGTATTCTTGAGAATTGTCTGGATCAAAATCGACATTGTTTTGAGTCACTGTTGTCGGAGAGCTTGAGTTCGTACTGGAGGTGAATTCGTTGCCATCTGAGTTAAAGCTGAACGGTAGATAGATCACCGAGAATCCCAGTGTCCAATTGGGAAGAGCCTTCCACATAACGCCCGGATCAATATGAAATTGAGTGACCTTGGTGCGATTGTCCCTAAACGCAGTCGCGGCCGCGCCCGCTGTCGTGAATGCAGTGTAGGAGTGATAGTCTTGAGTTGTGTAAGTAAGCCCCGCTGTCAGTCCCCACCCGAGAGATTGATTAATAAGGCTTGCATAAGAAGCACCAAAAAGGATGGCGTTGGATTCTAATCGGAAGGTGGTGCGAGTGGTGGTTCCGCCTGCAACTGTATTCTGTCCTTGAACAATTTTAAGAGAGGTCGGATTGGCAACAAAAAGTGAAGCATAGCCGTTCCATAGAGGAAAGGCGCTGGCTGCCATCATTGGGCGGATACTAATATTGGAATTATTCTCTTCACGTAAGTCATCCAATTCAAAACGCTGCTGTTCCAGCGCATTGCCACTGACTGTAAGATTGAGCTCCGCGATAGCAGCGAAAGCCATCCCAGCGGGGTTGTAGATGACATTACCGGGAGATCCTGGAAGAGCAATGCCCGTGTTTGCCATAAAGGCCTCTTCGTGGCCAACGGGAATAAGGTAAGGACCAGCTAAACTTGCTAGAGGTAAAAACAAAAAAGAGGCTAAAAATAAAAATCGAGATTTCATCGCCCTTAAGCTTAAAATCTCGATCCTCAGGATGCAAATTGTCTGGTTAAAACTATGTCGTTTCTAGTTGCGGCAAAGACTTTTCAGTTTTTGCTCCCAAGCGTTTCAAGTCTTCCACTTGATCCATCAAGTTACCACGACCCTCAGAAACCTTTTTAATGACATCTTCGTGGGCTTTTTGAGCAGCACCTAGCTTTTCACCCAAGTTTTGCAGATCTTTCAGCAGACCCGCGAACTTTTCGTAAAGAAGGCCGCCGCGTTTCGCGATCTCTAAGGCATTTTTTTCCTGGCGATCTTGTTTCCACAGAGCGGCTACAGTACGCAAAGTTGCAAGCAATGTCGTGGGGCTGACGATTGCCACATTTTTTTCCCACGCATATTGGAACAACTCTGGCTTCAATTTGAACGCCAACGCAAAAGCAGGCTCAAGCGGCATGAATAGAATAACGAAATCAGGAGAAATCAATTTGTCAGCGGCGTGGTATTTTTTCTCTGATAAACCGTCGATATGTTTTTTCAAAGATTCGATGTGCAATTTGCCGAAACGATCTTGATCCTCTGGCATATCTGCTGACGAGTACTGCTCGTAAGCGATCAAAGTCATTTTGGAGTCCACGATCAAGTGTTTGCTGTCCGGAAGATTTACGATCACGTCGGGACGGAGAATTTGGCCGTCTTCACCGCGTAAATCCATATCCGTGCCTTGAATTGTGTACTCTTCATTTTTACGAAGGCCTGAGCGCTCCAAGATGTTTTCAAGGATCAACTCACCCCAGTTGCCTTGGGTTTTCACTTCGCCTTTAAGGGCTTTGGTAAGGTTCTGCGCTTCCGCCGACATCACCTTGTTCAGTTCCATCATTTTCGTCAGTTCACCACGCAAAATGCCGCGCTCAGAACGTTCTGTGGAATAAGTCTCTTCGACTTTCTTTTCGAAGTCTTTGATGCGCTCTTTAAGGGGTTCAAGAACTGACGCGATATTTTTGTGGTTCTGATCGGTAAACTTCGCAGATTTTTCTTCAAAGATTTTTTGCGCCATGACTTCGAATTGCGTGTTCATGCGCAGCGCAAGTTCTTCTTGTTGTTTACGAGCTTCGCTCATGAGCGATTTCTGCTCGGCGGAGTTTTGTAGCAAAAGCTCATTTTTCATCTGCAAAGCCTGTAAATCGGCTTGAAGTTGGGACTTTTCGGAAGCGGCTTGCGCTTTAGAGCGGAAGAAAACGATCGAGCCCGCGATCAACGCACCAGCGAAAAAAGCAATCAGGGTTACAAAGTTCATCATCCACCTCCTAGAAAACTGGCTCCGGAAATGTCGGCGCCTCAGTCCGTTTTTGCCCTTAGAAGTGCTTTTGGTCACGCGAAAAACAGTGTATGATGCGCCCATGAGTCAAATTAAGAGTGTCCTTCTAGCTTTCCGCCCTAAAACCCTCACAGCCGCATTGGTTCCATGTCTTGCCGGAACGGCCTTGGTTAAAGCCATCGGTCTTTCTTGGGATGGGGCCGTTTTGTTTTATGCTTTAGCAGCTTCCTTTCTTATCCAGATCGGTACCAATCTGGTGAATGATGCCGTGGATTTCAAAAAAGGTGCTGATACTGAAAAACGCATCGGTCCTCAACGCATCACTCAAGCGGGAATTATGACCGCAAATCAAGTGATGGCATTGGGCTCTTTGTGTTTTGGTTTGGCGATTCTTTGTGGCATTCCCCTCGTAATGAAAGGGGGAATGGTGATCGTGGCGATCGGGATCGCTTCGGTTTTGATGGGATACTCTTACACAGCCGGTCCGTTCCCTTTGGCGTACTTGGGCTTGGGCGACTTGTTTGTGATTCTTTTCTTTGGTCTGTTGGCTGTGATGGGAATGGTATTCCTGAACACTGGCGAGTGGATGATCGAGTCCCTGATCTTGGGATTGCAAATCGGTTTCCATGCAACAACGTTGATCGCGATCAACAACTTGCGTGACCATCAGGGCGATCGTTTGGTGAATAAAAAAACCATGGCCGTCCGGTTCGGTGTGAAGTTCTCACGCTATGAAATTGCGATCCTGGCGTTCTTACCTTTCGTCTTGAATCTTTACTGGTGGTTTGAAGGTTACAAAATTGCGGCCATCGTGCCTATGTTTGCTTTACCACTGGCCGTGAAACTCACAAAAAATGTATTCAACACAGAGCCGGGGCCTGCGTATAATAAGTTCCTGGGACAAGCGGCGGGTCTGCATCTTGTCTTCGGATTATTAATCGCGTTGGGATTCGCACTTTGATCAAACTGAGTTTTCATCCGTACGTTCTTAAGCCTCTTACTTCTTTGAATTCTGTGAGCACAGGAGCTTCACGCTCCGGCGCTCTTTTCAAAGTAGAATGGCCGGATGGCAACATCGGTTACGCTGATTTGCATCCGTGGACCGAGTTGGGTGATGACTCTTTGGAAAAGCAAATTGAAGGCCTTCGTAAAGGTAAAATTTCGAGAATGATGGAGCAGACCATTTGGCTTGCTCGCAAAGATGCTCTTCTTCGGAAAGCCGGAAAAACTTTTCTGACTGCCGGTGAAAAAGTTCGTAACAACTTCCTCGTTTCGAATGTCGATGAAATCATTCCTGGATACTTAGACGACGTAAAACGCCAAGGCTTTTCGACGATCAAACTTAAAGTGGGTCGCAATCTGAAAGACGAAGCCACGGCTATCACGCGTATTGCGGCCGCGGACCTTAAAATTCGTCTGGATTTTAATGGCCTGGGCAGCTGGCAAACTTTTGAAAAATTCATGACGAATCTTTCTCCGAATGAACGCGCCTGGATTGAATATGTCGAAGATCCATTTCCTTATGACAAAGCGGCGTGGGCGGAAGCGAAGAAGCTGATTAAAATTGCGATTGATGCTCCTTACGCAAAAGTGGATTGGGACAATCTGCAAAAAGCTCCGTTTGATATCGTTGTTATCAAGCCGGCGAAGATGGATGTGGATCAGGCTATCGAACGGTGCATGAAGTTTAATTTAAAGGCGACCGTGACGAGTTATATGGATCACCCTGTAGGAGTGATGCACGCCTTAGCCATTGCAATGGAGTGTAAACAGAATCATCCTAGCATCATGCTGGATGCAGGCTGTCTGACTCATCGTTGTTATCAGATGGATTCGTTCTCTGCGGAAATGAATACTCAAGGTCCATTTATTGCCGGAGTTAAAGGAAAAGGCATCGGCTTTGACCGTTTGCTAGGAGCTTTGCCATGGCAATCTCTCAATTAGGTTTTGATCTTTATTCTTCCGAGAATCAGATTCTTTTAAATCCGCGCTGGCCCAAAGAGGACTATCAAGCGCTGTGGAATTTGGCGGAAACTGTTCAAGCCGAGCGCCAGTTGCAAGGCCATGTTTGGATTGCGACTTCAGGCTCGACGGCGGAGTCCACTCGCTCCACGAAGCTAGTGGCTCTTTCTAAAAAATCTTTGATGGCTTCTGCACAGTCAGTGAACCAGCATTTACAGGCGACAGCTCAAGATGTGTGGACTCAAGTGCTGCCGCATTTTCATGTCGGTGGTTTGGGGATCGAGATTCGAGCAGAGCTTTCGGGAGCGAAAGTTATTAAAGCTTTAAAAGACGGAAAGTGGGACCCGGAATTTTTTTATCAGACAGTTCTTGCTGAAAAATGCACGCTGTCGGCCTTGGTTCCTACGCAAGTTTATGATTTGGTCGAGAGAAATTACTCTTGTCCGTCTCATCTGCGCGCCATCGTTGTAGGTGGGGGAGCTTTGGACGGAGCCTTGTTTGATCGCGCACGCGCATTGGGGTGGCCTCTTCTTCCAAGTTATGGCATGACGGAAACGGCTTCGCAAATTGCCACGGCAAGTTTGCAATCGCTTCAGAATTTAGAATACCCCGCAATTGAGTTGCTATCCCACGCGGATGCCCGCACAAATGCGGAAGGTTTTTTGGAAGTGACGTCCTTGTCGCTGTTTACTTGTTACG
>JAGIAF010000177.1 GCA_017745015.1 Bdellovibrio sp.
ATGTAGGAGCGCTCGGGGCTCAAAATCACATTCGTGATATGAGACATCAACGAGAAGATAATACCTGCAATGGAAGTTCCCATCGCATACGAGATCTCGTGAAGGAAGCGGTCCATGATATTTTTAGTTCCTTCAAGGTCTTGCATATTCATCGAACCCAGTTCTTGCAAACCGCCCGCAATACCTACGAAGGTACCCAAGATACCGCCGACAACGAACAGCCCCGGCAAGATGCCGATCAAGTCGTTAAGGCCTTGCATTGGCAAAACACCAAAGACACGGTTAAAACAAGGATTGTGTTGGAACGTTGCTCTTGTAATTGTCAAAAGCTTCGGAGTTTCCTCCGTCCACTTCAGGAACTTCAATTGTTTCAAGATGTCTTTTACAAGCCATGCACAGCCTTGACGGATCAAGAACACGCGGTCGCTCGTAGACATAACGTTATCGGGCTTACGACGTTTCATACGATCGCGAATCTCAAACAACTCGTAATAAGTTCTTTCTAACAGCTTTTTCGAAAGAACATAGAAAGACACATCTTTCACTTTTCCTGGAACTTCAGCTTCCATGAAACGATTCACGCGTTTTTCAAACTCAATGGCGAACCACTCATGACGACGAACCGTATAGTAAATCATTGAGCGGAAGAAAAGGCCTACAATAAAAACCCCTGCCATGATGTATGGAAGCGCAAGGATGAAATACTCAGCAATTGCTCTTTTTGTCACAAACCCACCCCTCTATTTCTTTTGATCCATGCTAAAACGGATGATAACCCGCTGCGCTTTTTTACAATCGTTCAACTTACAAAACTCGGCGGCATTGGCCACATTGCGGTTTTGTAGCTTCATGACTTCTAAGAAGCTACGCCCTGAAACCTTCATAAGCGCAAGAAGATCTCTTTGATGCTCAAACTTCATATTCTGCTCATCGAGCATATAGCTGAAGATTGAGTTCGCGCGACGATAACTTAGGTCCATATTATATTTTAAGGCTTTCTTATCTTCTGGTTTATTTGATTTCGGATCCACGAAGCGCCCTTGATAAGTAGGAGACGCGAAACCGATGATCTCTACTGCAGACACCTTGTCAGAGATTTTAGGATTGCCAAAGAGTGACTTTGAATAAATCGGCATAGCTTTTTCGAGCACACCTTTCATTTCCATTTTCAAACGATCGGAATCGGAATCAAAGTACGCTTGACCGAAATCCAAAACCACATCACCGGTTTGCAAATCGATGTCGGCTTTAACACCGGCCTTTGCGAAACCTTTTTGGATTTCGCTGGCAACAGATTTACGCGCTTCGATCTCGGCGCGCGCTTGAGCAAGCTGTCCTTCGGTTGCACTCAATTGGCCCTTCATCGTACCCAACTGACCTTTCAAAGCTCCCACTTGTCCTTGAGCATGGCCCAAAGCGCCTTTGGTTGCATCCAACTCGCCTTGAGCGGCATTCAGCTGCCCTTGAGTCGCCTGCAGCTGTCCCTTCACTGCACCCAGTTGACCTTGAGCCTCTCCCAACTTGCCTTGAAGGCCACGGGCTTCGCCTTCTTTCTGAGCTAGCAAACCTTGAGTTTTGGTCAAATCGCTTTGCGTCTGGCCCAACTGCGCATTGGCCTCTTGCAACTGCTGTTGATATTGAGCATTTGCATTGTTTAAAGCTGCAACCTTATTGTGCGCTTCACTGCGAACCGCGGCCATCTTCGCTTCGAATTTAGCTTTATTGATTTTATTTGTTTTATAAGCGGCGCGAAGTTCGTTTTGACGTTTCGCCAATGTCTCACGAGTCTCTGCAATTTGTTGTTCGCCTTGGGCGATCAACTGCCTTTTCGTATCGATGTCTTTTTGAAGGTTGTTGATTTCACCCTCTTTAGTTGCGATCTCTACGTCTTGATCTTTAATCAAATCATCACGGTTGATGATTTTGGATTTCGCCATTTTATTCGCGTTCAAAACGTTACGCACCATTTGTTGATACTTATTAAGAGCTTTGACCTTCTTTTGATTTTCCAGGGCTTCCGCAACCAGACGGTCTTTCTCTGTTTTAGCGTCTTCCTGTAAAAGAGTGAGCTTATCCATAAGCTCTTGGTATTCTTGCGCTTCATCCTTCGGCGCCTGATTTGCGATATAGTCGTTTTTCACCGACTCATACATATTGAGCTGATGCTGAAGCTCTTCCACCTGCATGGTGAGCTTTTGATTTTCGATTTGGCTGCGAAGCGCATCAGTACCTGTGCGCAAACTTGCCACCACATATAGGAGCAAAAAAATGGTGCTTAATCCCAAAAACAAATCTGAATACGATGTCCAGAAGCTGTCTTGAGAATGGCCACCGTTGTGCTTTTCGTAGTTGAACGCCATAACAAACACACCCCACCTGCAACAAATCTTAGCAGCTAACTAAGATTCGTGACTGACCCAAAAACAGAAACCACGAGTTTTCTTTTGCAAAAACCGTTTAGGTATTGTTCGGATAAAACAGAAGAATATTTAATCTTCTGTTTTATGTTTAATGTTTTTCCAGGGGCAATGACGGCAGCCAGAGCCGCAGCAGGAGCCGCGCTTAAGATGTGAGTGTTCCGTAAAGACAGTGTACCCCGTGCGAGGATCTATATATGAGAGCTCGCCCCGCTCGCAGGCTTCCCTATGGATTTTTTCGATGAAACGTTTGTATTCTTGTTCGTCCACGTACCTAGACCTTAGAAGTAAGGTCTGCGAGTTTAATTTTCGCAAGATACGCCATTGATTGAGTTTCAAGTCCCGTGGTGACATCGCACATGATCTTCTTCATCGCGCAACTCACAGCACATTGTTTCGCTGGTTCTTTATCAGGAGTATTTAGAAGAGGCTTTCCTGAGACAGCCATATAGATATCTTTCAGACTGATATCTTTACGAGAACTATTCAAACGAACGCCACCGGCCTTTCCTTTAAAGCACTCTACCAACTCTGCTTCTGCAAGCTTGGCAATCAGACGACGTATCACAGTGGGATTCGTGCGAATGCCTGACGCAAGGATCTCAGACGTCACCAGCTCACCGCGGTGGTAGCTAAGGACGGTCATAATATGGACTGAGACTGCGAATCTTTGATCAAGCATGGCGTTAGTATAACCCATGCTGCAAAAAGAAACAATATTAAGCACATAAGACATATTCAGACCCCTTCAGCTTTAATTTGAGTTTAAATGTGCTTTTTACTGTTGCATTTAAAGTCGAATAGGTTCATATTGTGCTCATAACGGTTACATTAAAGGAGCCGAACGATGAATCACGGTAAAATCCAAGAAGCTCTCGAATGGCGATATGCCACAAAAAAGTTTGATGCCTCTAAAAAGATCTCCGCCGAAGACTGGAGAACTTTAACTGAGTCTCTCAAACTTGCCCCTTCCTCTTATGGCATTCAACCCTGGAAATTCTTGGTGATTGAAAACCCAAAGATTCGTGAAGAACTCAAACCTGTTTCTTGGAATCAAACTCAAGTCACGGATGCGAGTCACTATGTCGTGTTCCTATATAAAGACGCCATAGATCAGCCATATGTTGATAAATACATTCAACGTATGACTGAGGTGCGTGGTGTGCCTGCGGAATCTCTGCAGGGATTTAAAGATATGCTTATTAATAATCTAGTGAAGGCCCCGGAGGAAAAAATCAGAGTTTGGTCCCAACGCCAAGCTTACATCGCCATGGGCTTCTTGCTAGAGACTGCTGCGCTTCTCAAAATCGATGCAACTCCAATGGAAGGCTTCAGTCCTTCAGACTATGACCGCATCTTGGGCCTAGAAGGTTCAGGCTGGAAATCCGTCGCCACAGTGGCTTTGGGTTACCGTCACTCTGAAGATTCTTATCAAAATCTAAAAAAAGTCCGCTTTGCTGACGATACCCTGATTGAGTACGTGAAGTAGACTCCCTCCATGCAGAAGCCTCGCACCATTCCTCCGGTGCGGGGCTTTTTCTTTGTCTTATTTTTTGAAAGGGCTCAAGCCTTATATAGCCAAGGCGTTCCTTCGTTAACACTGTGAGAACACACACTCCAGCGAAGCTGGAGTGTGTACTGAGCCGCTAAGATAAGCAAAGCCCCGCAGAGATTCGGACCTCTGTGGGGCTTTGTTTGTTTTAGTTTTTTTATTGGGCCGCAAACACCGCTTCGCAACTAATTGCCTGATGACCTACGTGTGCCGCACGCACTGCTTGAAGCGCCAAATTCACCGCACGAATACGAGCCACAGATTTTTCGCGAACATCGATATTCGTCAAATCGTGCTCATGCGCCCAATCATAAAGAAAGCTCTTCGGCTTGTCTGTGATCAGGTTAATCGCACCGAATTGGACATCGGTGCCATTTTTCAGATTATAGGCCACCACAGCCTTAGCAATAAGATTCTGCTCGACATCGTAAGTGTCGATTCCCTCCATGATCTTTCTTGTGACAAACTCCTTTGTCTGTTCGATAGGACTGTTGGTATGACCGTGGGTCGCGTGCATCAAAACTTTCGGAAGTGGGCCGATGAAGCCTTCCATACCTAACCCGACATTATTCTGCACTGGAATCGAATTGCCCAACAATTTAAACTCCGAGGGAACTGTTATATCATAGACGTTAGTTTTTCTATTGATACCACCCGCCGAGCCCATGAATAAAACCGAGCGAGGCGCCAACACCATCGCCGCTTCGATTAACTTAGAACTTGATTCTCCCCAAATTGCTAAGTCTGATTTCACAATAAGATAGTTTATCGACTTACCGTCGACAATCTCTCTTAAAACCTGCACTGTCAGGCCATCAGACAATAGATACTGATCCGTCACACGTTTTAAACCCAGTTTTTCCGAGCGAAAGATACCGTAATATCCCAAAGCCAAAACATCAATTTTAACCTTCTTTCGGGCAAGCTCCGCTTTTATGGCTTCGAACTGTCCTGCTAAACGTCTGACCTGTCGCTCTTGATCCGCAATATTAAAAATCGCTTTTTTAACGGAAATGCCTAAATACTCAAACATCATGGCATAATGAAGCAGGTACTCACGTGATGGAGGCGTTACCAAAACATATCTACCCGCTTCGCTCTTGGTGCCAGAGGCCACATAAACTTTACGCAATCCCCAACTATCATAAGGCGACGGCAGAAAGTGAATATGTGCCGGTGATACCTTAAGTGCTCCCGGCAGGGTTTCCACATCGCCCGCGTATATGTTCACCGCCATTTTATTTTCTTGAATAGCTTTAACCACAGCGGATCCCAAGCGCTGTTGTGAATACAGTATCGGATCCTTGATCGAATGCTCCGCTTGAGAATCAATGCGGCCACGAAGTTCAATCAAGTCCTTCACCTCCACAGGCATGTTGGAAGGTGATAGATCCCGGAAATAATCACTCAACTGCGTGGACCAGGAATGCCCAACAAGCCACTTTGCCGGAAGGTCTTTTGTTCCCTTAATATAAGCTTCCCAATCACTTTTAAATTCAGCAACAACCTCTGGAGTTTCAGTGGTCCCATCGAAGCTAGCAATTTCCAGTGGATACTCCTGCAACAAAGCACGATAGGCCCTTGCGTCGGCAGCATTGGTAAAAGCTGGTATCCCGATCGCCGAGGCACTCAATGGAAGTATTAATGTTAAAGCCGCAATAAACTTTTTCATAAATCCTAATTCGCAAATACTTGAGAACAAACGGGCGCTGGAAACCAAGACTTCGACGATTTTAAAGTATCAATAGTAGTGGCAATTTCTTTTGGCAGTTTCGCGCCCCAATACTTTTCCGCTTCCTGAAGAAGGCGAGTTGCTTCAACTTTATCCTCAGAAGCAAGTAAGAAAGAATTTGCGGTCCTACGATCATAAGAAAACTCACTTATTAAAGCCGCTTGACGTATTGTCGTATGAATAGGAGCGCTAGGATAAAAGGACCTTAAAAGATTGGTCAATGCTCCTTCCTCCTTCCCAAATTTAACCAGAACCTCAAAAGTTAAAGATTCCTCACCAAACACAGCAATAGCTTGTTCAACCATAATCTCAGAACCGATTTTTAAAACTTCTTGAAACGTATCCTGAGAATTCGCTCCTCCAAGTGACATTTTCTCCATCGCAGCTTTGCTTCTTGCATGCAGGTCGACAAAATTGGAGCTCGATGCAAACTCAGGATGAGCTTGTTGAAAAAGAGACGTTTGAGAGGGTGCAAAAAGCTTATTGAAAGTGATCTTCTTGAATTCATTTACGCCCATGACAAACTCTTTCGTCAATGCGTTGGCATCAATGATGGTCATCCACTGACGGACGTTATCATTTCCAACCCCAGAGAGACCTGACTGCAAAAGGCTTCTGGAAAGCCATGCCCATGGTATCGAGCCATCGTTAGATATAGAACGGACAATCTCGATATCGTGTGGAACGTCAATAACCATCAACGTGTTACCATAAGAACTCGAGTCCACCGGATTCAGAGATGCATAAAAACCACCACCAACTCGACCTTGTTGCTGCAAAAGCCTTTGTAACAATTCAGGAGAAATTTTACCAGCTTCATTCCATTGCTTAGCTTGCTCAGGTGTTGCCCTACCCCAGTGATAAAGATGAGTTCCCTTTTTTATAACTTCAACATCGCCGACTTTTCTTTTAACGGGCTTACCATAAATCTGAAATTCCGCCCAAACTTCTTGAGTACCATATTCTGTATCGACTATTTCAATAATACCGTGGGACTTCGCGCCATACGCAAAGAATGGAAGAAGCAAGCTGACCACCATAATAAGATACCTCATTAATGACCTCCAAATACATGGGCGCAGCTTGGATGTGGAACAAATATTTCCTCAAGTCGCTTCACTTCCGCTTCAATAACATTAGAATCCATGATTTGAGCTGTTTTCGTCGCCTCTTTTGCCACTGTATCAAAATCAGGAAACGAGAAGGTATCAGACAACTCTCTGGCACCGCCCATTGACGTCAACTCCTTCAAAAGGCCTACAAGAGTTTGTTGGGACATTTTATTTTGAACAGCAAAAATGATTTTACCTTCGGCGATCGTTTTCCTTTCGCGAGCAAGGAAGTCTGCGCGAATTGTATCTGCATCTTGCGGGCGCATCTTCACCAAGCGATCGGCTGTATCGCGAATGATTTGAACGCGATCCGCAACCAGCTCTTCAACACCAATGGTGCGTTTGAAATATTTCAGCATGGCATTGGCGCCAGCCGAGTTTGAACGAACCTCAAACTCTATACCCAATT
>JAGIAF010000178.1 GCA_017745015.1 Bdellovibrio sp.
AGAGTGAATATCCCGTGGCACTCGAAATCAAGATTCCAAATTTGAGCTTGTCTTCATGTTCGAAAATATCGAAGTAGTCCCCACCCGAACGCGTGCCCGCTAGGAACTTCGTGCTGAACTCAAAACCTTGGATGTTTGGCAGCTCCGTTGGCGACAGGTATTTTTGAAGTGTTTGCGCCATTTTCAACTCTTGGTTGATCTGCAAGATCATCTTTTCCAAAGCTGTATTGGCTTTCGTGAGTTCCAAACGGTAGCGATGAAGCTCCGCCTCTTTCACGGCAAGTTCGTGTTCCAAATCAGAGATTCGTTCTTTGAGGGCGTTTGGATCGTTAGACATAGCGCCTCTATTTTAGGACGCTTTTCAGGAGGAGTCGTGCAGTAAAAAAAAGGCCGAACGAGGTTCGGCCTTTTGTCGAGTCTAAAAACAAAAAAGCCGAAGCAACTGCTTCGGCTTTTTGTTTTCGAAGTACCTAGTGAATCACCACTTTTATTCGCATACCTTTTCTATCATAGTTACCGCCAATTTAACCATTTCTCGATTGGTCTCATCAGTAGTCATTTCGTCCGCTCCATATTTCTCGTACACTTTGGCTTCGCATTCAGCCCACTGTTTGCATTCATTTAGTTCGCTCTGTAACACATGTAACTTTTCATTCAAGGCATCATACTTCACAACTGTGTTCTGCAACTCTTCCTCAGAGCAACGATGCTTTGAAGATCCAAAATAGTCGAAGGCAAATGCCGGTGCACCAGCAGCTATTACCAGAATTGCGGCAAGTGTCGATGTTACAAGGCTTTTCTTGATCAATTTCATAAGTATCTCCCTTTTTTTAAAAAACTTTATCCTCGTCACTTGTACTTGCCAGAAACGAGCCTAAAAAGATGGAGTTCCCTACGAATAAACTCGAATTGAGCTCAAAATGCCTGTTTAAAATGAGAACAGGAACTCAAAATTGGCCAGAGGTAACTTATTGTAAACTCAGAACATCTCTTACGAAATAGGAGTAGGAATAGGAAAGATACGAAAGGCCGATTTGTTTCGGCCTTTCGTCGAGATTAGTAGTTAAGGATTTCTTCAGCTAGCTGAAGATCATTTAGCTTCGTTTTTGGATCCATCTCACGCAGAAGTTCCAAAGCACGTGCTAACTTCACGCCCTTCTCTGCACCCTCTGTCGAGATAAAGATTGCAGCATCGTCTTTAGAATCCATGATCACTTCTTTGTACATGCAACCTGCGCCAGATCCGCACATGCTGGCTGAACTCAAGAGCAAAGCACCCGTGTAGGCACTCAAGATCGAACCCACTTCATTTTGTTGAGTGCGCTGGTTCTGATAGTAACCCCCACCGTAATATCCGCCACCATAATAGCCACCGCCATAAACTGGCGCTGGGATCGGCGCCGGATACATTTGCGCCATTGCGGAAGCTCCGATTAAGGATACAAGCGTCGCTACGATAAGCTTTTTCATAATAGTCCCTTCAAATTACTTCTCTGAGAGTAATTTCTGTAAAGTTTCAAGATTCGTTTTAACTAATTTAACTTCGTTCAAAAGGTCCCCGGAAAGCTGACTGTCTTGCAGAGCCACAACAGTCTTCTTCAGCTCTCTTGCCTGCTGCGCTTTGCTCAGAAGAAGCGTTTCGGCTGCTTTCATTTCCACCCCTGTCGGCAAACCATAGCCTACGTATTGCGGAAGAAATGAAGATGGTTTCGCGAACATATCCGCAAGCTTCATATAGGTATCATCCAATTTGATGGATTGTCGGTCGCCTTTAGCTTTGCCTTCCGTGATCATGGCTTGCAGCTCCATAAGAACATCTTGCTGCAACTGTTTTTGCGCCGCTGATTCTAAAAGGTACAAAGACGCGGCCATTTTTTTATAGCCTACTTGGGATCTATTCACAGAGTGGATCACACGGCTGCGGTCGTAGGCGCGCAACTTGATATACTCTTTGAAGGTCTTCGTAGGCATGCGCAGGCTTTCGGATAAAATATCGAAAACCTTTTGATAGCGTGCCTCGTACGACTCAAAGAAAAAACCCTTCTCATTCGCGGTTTTTAAGTTCGAGAACACTCTGTCATCAGCTAACCCCTGCTTCACCAAAACTTTGTATAATGAAATCGGCGTTTTTATTTCCGTAAACATAATTTGCGGTGTCAGCAAAACCGATTGAATCAGATTCAACGTCTCCGTCGCGCAGTTATTGGAAACGAATTTATATCTTCCGTTATAAGCCCAGTGGATTTCCACAGAGCGCGTGATGAACTCTTGAATTTGTTTTCGAGACAAATTCATTGGCAGGCTCTTCAAAGAACGGAACTGACCGCGAGGATACTCGTCAATCACCTGATTCATCGGCAAGATAAACAACCTTGAAGGATACTCGCCCGTCAATCCTGACCACATATTCGTGTTCGGTGTATCGACATAGGCACGAAACGAAAGCACGGCATGGTATTCAACGTCACGAAGACAATCCGGGCCGACCACAGCACGTTTTGGTGAACAGATAATCAAACGAATCATCGAGTGGCCCCAACCGCTCACTAAATCTGCACCTTTATCTGCAAAGAGATAATGGATTTGGTAAACGCGTGCAGGATCAATAGATAACAATGCCGCTTTTTCATAGTTCCCGTTCGGCAAAACGTAGCCAAGATTCTGCTCGCACGTCACATTTTGGAAAGGGACATGTTGAAAGTGCTTAGAAAGAATTTGATACATTCCTGGACGACGGCATTTATAGTCCGGCTCCATCAGGAAGTATTCCATGTTCGTCGCTAAATACTCTTTAGAGTCTTTGATTTCATAAATATCGGGGCTGCGCTGATTAAAGCCATTCTCACGGTCCCCCATCCATCCTGCCACTTGCAAGAAGTAGGGATTTTTAGAAAACGACGTCGTCATATTCTGATAGTACTTACATGCAAAGGGACGAGATCCATTGCGAATGCGATCGTCTTTATCTCTAGCAAACTTAGTATCACAACGACTGATCCACTCTTTTTCATCATCGGGATGAACATTGGCCATGTCGTACAAGTGAGTGGTCTCATGAAGGATTGTCGCCAAGGCTTCGTTGTACATATTCTTGTGAACGCGAACCGTTTTTGCGGAATGCTCAGGGCCTTTAACGATTTCAGAAATCAAGCTTCTATCGAGAGTGATGTTACGGAAACGATAGTTGGTATACCCCAAAGCCGTCCCGTGTCCTCGACCACTGGAACGAACGTTATCAAAACGAATTTCGACGGTTGAAAGAGAGTCCTTCAATGTTGCAGGCAACATGGACTCTGCCTTATGCAAAAGATTTTGAACTGCGATTTTATCGGCGCCCCACAAAGAGGTCGTAACCTTGTACTCGAAGGCCTGGGCTGGAAGAGCCGACAAGATGGTTAGGAATGTTGAGAAAACGAACGCCTTTTTCATATGGCGGCATACTTACAACTTCCTTGCCAACCGATCCAGAGCCCAAATGCACCTATATTGCTTGTAATAGATCTCTCCTAGTCAGTTCGCTAACACTTGCCGTTTTACGCTGCCTCTTTAGCCAGGCTAACCCTTTGTTTTAACAAGCTAAACATTGTCGAAAGGCTTATTGCCCTTTCCCTTTAAGAATCAAAAACTATTGATATTTGGGAGGCATTTATGACCGCATTCACTCTCGAATCACCCGCGTTCAGAGCTAATGAAGAAATTCCCGCGCGCTATACGTGCGAGGGTAATAACTATTCGCCACCACTTCACTGGAAAGGCATTCCTGAAGGTACAAAAAGTTTTGCGATCATCGTTGATGATCCGGATGCACCAGATCCACAAGCCCCGAAACAAACTTGGGTGCATTGGGTGATGGCGAATATTCCCGCCAACGTACATACATTGCCTGAAAATATTCATGCTCTACCAACAGGTGCCGTGTTTGGAATGAACGATTGGAAAGCGGAAGGCTATGGAGGCCCCTGCCCTCCGATAGGCCGCCATCACTATCATCACAAAATCTATGCTCTCGACGCAGTTCTTCCGAACATCAACAGCAAAACAACGAAGGATGCTTTAGTGAAAGCCATGGAAGGACACATCATAGCCCAAGCAGACCTCGTGGGCACCTATAAGAAACGCCACTAGGCACCTCTAAAGGACTTGTTCGAGTTTGGCGAGCTCTGCTTCTTCCGCTTTGAGGCGGACTTGAATGTGCTCGGGAACTTGGCCTTCTTTAAGAGTCGTTAAACCGTGAAGATGATAGCGCACTTCGCTCAGGCGTTTGTGGATTTTTGTTTTTGCCCAAGCAAGAACGCCGGGTGAAGCAAATTCTTCGCTGGTCCACACAGCACTGATGTACTTGGGATCTTGGATCTCTTCCACTTGTTTGTTGCCGCCAAAGTGACCCCACACCATTTGCGCGATAAGTTGAACCATCAAAATCACCATGAACAAGATCACGTATTGCGCGCTCTTTTCTTGGTAAGAAGCCATCTCACTTGTGAAGCCCATATTTAAAGTGGTGCGCACTTCACCTGCTAACAACATTCCCAAAATCACGCCCAAGATAGACGTTAAAGAAAACTGCCAGCCCATGCGGCGGCAATCTTGATTCAAACTGCGCGAGTGCCACCAGAACAACAACATGCGACCGATGCGCTCCCCTGCGATCAATGCAATGGCACCGTTCAACGACAAGACATTTACGAAGAGGAGACTCAAACCCAAAGCCAATGACCAGAACTCGACACGAACTAACAAGCTGATCGCCGCTGCCGCTGCAAGAATCACCAACACCGCAGAGAAACGACCGTCCGCCAAGAAGAACGCCAAATCACTTTGTCCTAAAGCCATGATCAGAACGTTTGAATTTCTCAGCATGATCTCGCCGCCGACCAAAAATAATCCTGCCATAAAGATCCACTGCAAAACGCCGCGAACTTTTGGAGTGAGAATCACTGTGATCAGTCCCAAACCACACAAGCCCAATAAAAAGGCTCCACTGAAGCTTAAGAAGCTCATACCCAACAAAGCGACCCACCACGCACCCACCGTCGACAAACACATCACCAAGGCACTGGCGCGAAGACCGACGATACGTAGATTATAAAGACTCATACCCGCATACAAAGATTTTTGCGGAGAGGCTTCCAGCAAAACCGTGCTCAAACAAAGTTGAAACATCTTGACCATACTGGGTTGATCCAAGTTCTTATCAAGAATCTTCTTCTGAAAATTTTGAAAAAGAGACGCCGCCACCTTTTGTGACTGAGAAAGTCCGAACATCATCAGTACGAAACTACCTAACCACATAAGAATCATAGCGAACCACCTTTCCTTCAAAGGAGTGAATCACTCCTGGCAAAAGCTCTTCAGCCTGCATAGGTCTTTTCACAACCACGCGTTTAACTGGCCAACTCAAAGCCTCTTCCAAAACCAAAGAGGCATCGTCGTCGTGACCAACAAGATCACGGAAGACCACCATCTCTTGCTTCGGCAATGAGGACTTCTTTTTGTGCGGATACATTGGATCAAAGTAAATGGAATCAACCTCCACCTTGCCTTTTTGCTCGCGTAAAAAATCGAGCGAGTTGCCAAAGTGAAGTTGGTAGGACTTCAGGTATTCTTTCTTCGTTTTCGCAAATGCTTCAGTCAAAAGGGCATACAAAACAGGAGAACGCTCTACACCCACAACCTGAAATCCCAGCTGAGTCAAAAACACACTGTCTATCCCCATGCCCACGGAAAGATCTAAAACTTTACGACAGCCCTTAGCAGCGCCCAAGGCTTTGGCGATCAATTCGCTTTTTCCGCGATGACCTTTGCGTTCATAATCCAGATGATTTTTATCAAAATCGATTTCAAGCAATCGTTTTTCAGCATCGCGCACATAAACGCGATCGCCTTCGACGTAAAATCTAAAAAAATAAGGATCCAGAGATTCGGGATTCACAGGACAGTTGAAAAACTGCGCCCAGTGCTGCCCTTTTACAAGGCCGGCTTCATCGGCAATAACACAGATCTGCTTTGGAGCTACGCCAGCAGATACCATAGACACTCAAGCACCCACATGCCGATGGCAACCAAGAACAAGGTAAAACCGTATTTGAAAACTTGGCGAAGCTCACCGCCCACCGGGCTAGAAAGGTTCTTCAATTTTCCGATGAAACTGAAAGACGCAAACATCAACACCACGCTGAGGTAAAAGCCCCAGTACAATCCCGCATAACGAAAGTGGTAAGCCGAGTTGATGATTAAGAATGTGATCCACCATCCCGCGATCAAGCGACGAGAGCGGTCAAAGCCCAACCAAGTCACTGTATTGCGGAAGCCCGCTTGGGAGCTCGGCATGATGTTCGTGAAATTACGAAGGTGCAGCACAAACAACACCAACCAACCCCATACACAGCCTAACCAAATGGTCTCGCGATCAAACGGAGTTCCCATGGCCAACTGATAACCGATGGTCAAAAGCGGACCAAACATCATGAACAGAGCAATCTCGCCGCCGATTTGATATTTGAAGGAGTTCTTTTTTTGAAATTGCGCCCACAAGCCAATCGCCACGGATGCCGAGATCACGTAACCCACTTGAGTGTAAGCCAGAACAACCGGTACCGCACACAACAAAGCAATGAACAAAAACACCGACGAGATGTTCTTGATATGCGCTGCTGTCGTCCAGCCATTTTGAATCGCGCGACTTCCGCTACGCTCTAAGATACGGTCCACACCTTTGATGTGATCCATATAGTCGTTGCGCAAGTTCACCGCAACAAACGCACAGATCACTCCTACAGTCGCGATGACCGTAGAAATCACATCGTGCAAAGTTTGATCAGCAATATTTTTTGTAAGAACCAAAAACAACGGAACCAGTACGAACAAGAAACTGCGAATCTTCACAGTTTGCATCACACGCACCATCCAAGACGGCATCGCAATACTGCTCACCGGAACAATTTTGAATGTCACCGTTTCAGATGCAGAGTTGACGTTCAACGTCTGCACCGGCAAAGCGCGCTTATCTTTTGCGAACGTGCCCAAAAGATAAGACTCAAATTGTGGTGAACCTTTGCTCAGGGTGACGAATTCACTCACGAAGAAGGCTTCCTTCTCCAGTAAAGAATTTCAGTCAAAGGACGAAGTTGATCGATCAATTTCTCTTCACCAGGCTTCAAGTGTTTTTTCAAACGCTCAAGATGGTGAT
>JAGIAF010000179.1:0-4466 GCA_017745015.1 Bdellovibrio sp.
TCTTTAAGGATATTCAAGGGGTGATGAACCTCACGGCCTTCCAAAGTTTTTAAAGCCTCTTTCCAGAAGGAATGCTTAAAGCTATGGCACAGCTCCATGATCTCCCCGTCAGCCATGTACAACCATGGTGAACGCAAGAGAGCGACCAAATTGGCATTGTCGTGAGGATTCACAAGGAATTTCAAAACACTTAAGGCATCAAGAACTTCACGACGTTCATAGAAGCCACTGCCGCTATGAAGTTGCAAAGGCACCCCGAAATCTTGGGCGACTTTTGCGATATCTTCCAAAGTTCTGTGAGTGCGCGACAAGATACAGATTTGCTCAGGGCTGACGCCGTTATCAAGAAGCTCTTGAATGCGCGCCACTGTCGCCAGATGTTCTTTTGAAATCTCGTCGTCTTCGCCTGTCTCCGTCACCAAAACTTGCACCACTGGATCTTCAGGTCCTTTACGAACCTTATCTGGAGCAGGAGTCATAGCTGCGAACTGCGAACCAATTTTTGTGAAATAGTGATTAAAGAACTCCAAAACTTCCGGTGAAGAACGATAGTTCACAAGTTTAACTTGGACATCGCCATCAGCGGCTTGGATCTCTTCCACTTTTTCTTGGAAAACCTCGGATCGAGCCCCACGGAAAAGATAGATACTTTGTTGCGGGTCCCCCACCACAAAGATCGGCTTATCGCCTACAAGATTTCTTAAAAGTTCAACTTGTATGGGACTGGTATCTTGATACTCATCGACCATCCAGAAGTCCCACTCTTGAGAGAACTTCTCGGCCGCTTCCGGTGCTTCAGAAATAATTTTATAAGCCAGAGTTTCGAGGTCTGCCATCGAAAGCAAGCCATTCTCTAGCTTTTGTTTCATCAGATCAGCACAGAATGCTTCGGCCAAGGTATTGAACAGTTCGCAATTGCGCTGATGTTTTTCCCAATAGCTTGGTTGATAGCGAGGCTCTTCGAGAAGCTTATCGATACGATCACGCAGCTCTTCCAATTCCTCATTCAGACTCAAACTAAATGGCGCAGAAGTTTTTCTGAATTGAGGCTTAGTGATATGTTCCCACATGCTGCCCAAGCGCTCAAAGAGCTGCGGTAGGTCCTTAGAGTTCCAATCAAAGGTGCGCAACGTGGAAGCGTACTCTTGCCACTTCTCATTGCTCGTCTCTTGTTCGATCTCTAAGCAGACGCGTTTCAAACGGCTACCAATATCTGCGATGACTTTCGCAGTTTCAATTTCTTGCTCCTCTTTGGTGATAAAGCGGGCTTCGGGGAAAACCACTTGCTCCGCGAAGTATTGGAGCAACGCATTTTCAAGGACGCTGAATTCATACTCTTCGAGCAGCTCTTGCAGCAGAGGATTTTCCAAGATGTGCTTACGCATGATCTTGCGAGCCCCTCTACGGATTTCACTTTCCGCCATGATCTTATAATCCGGTGTCAAACCGATAGCAGAACCATAGCGCGACAAGAACAGGCTTAATACCCCGTGGATTGTAGAAATCTGAACTTGCGAACGGGAGCTGACGAATTGGAACAAGTCATCACGCTTTTCATCCAGGGCTTTCGCCAGCAAACGTTCCTTCAACTCTTGAGTTGCTTTACGGGTAAATGTCGTCACCACGATGCGTGGGAACTTGCCATGAGCTTGTTTAAAGTCGCTCGCAAACTTTAAGAAAGTTTGAGTCAGAGTCGTCGTCTTACCTGCACCGGCACCAGCTCTGAGGATTGTATTCTTTAGTTGAGATGAGGTGCGCGACACTGTCTTCTCCATTCACAACTTGTACAAGTTTGCGTATCTGTTGGCACCGGACGACATTCGCCTTCGCGAATACGATCCAATGTTCCCATCAGGATTTTCGAAAACTCGGTCAGATACAATTCTTTCGCTTCAAAGGTTGCATTCTTATCTTTACGTTTCGAAGGCGGATACAACGAACCCGCTAAATCTTCGACTTTAAAGCCCTTGCGATCAAAAGTACGGAAAACATAATAGAACAGACCAATCACGTCGCCCTTCACGTCTTCCATCAAGGATTTCTCAATAATCCACATATAGAATAACAATTGAAGTTCTTGGTTCTTCAACCACGAGCCGTGAGCAGAAATTCCTGCGGCCGAACTCTTATAATCCAAAAGCACAAGATGCCCTTGGTTATCGGTATCAATACGGTCAATAGATCCTGAAATGCGGAAAGCCCCTTCCACCGGTTCACGACTCAGTTCTTCCGTCTTAGGATCCAAATAGAATTCAAAACGTTTCTCGCGAGCCAGAGTTTTAGTTTTTGCAAACTCTTGGCGCCATTTCTTTTCAAATTCTAAGAAACGCAAACCCAATTGGATGTGTTTCTTTTTAAGCGGAATCCACAGGCGTTCATCGGCAAAGAGCATGCCCTTATCTTTACGAACGTCCTCAAGGATCTGGCCGAGCTCTTCAACATTCCAGTCAAAGCGCATTGGCTCCATAGTCAGCTTTTCAAACAAAGCGTGGGCCAGTTGTCCCCGCGTGCGATGATCTACATCGAGATCAATCTCTGGAAGATCTTTAAGTTTGAAGTATCTTTGCGCTGCAAAGATAAATGGACATTCAAGAAAGCTTTCAATCGCTGAAGCAGAAATACGTGGCAGCTCTTTCAAAGTCGCTTTCGGCAACTCCGCACGGCCCAAATCCTGTTGAATCTTGAGCTCAATGTCAGACTGTCGAGAGGACGTCCAAGAACGCGCAGCCTTGGAATCCGAGTATTGCATCTCGTCCCAACGTGTTTCTAACGGCAAAGTCAAAGTCTCATGACCATGACCACCACCTAAGCTCATCCAGAAAGTGGATGGAGAGCAAAGGCTGCCCGACAAGTCTGTCGCACCAAAGCAGTATTGATCATGAGTTGAATCCGCTTCGGAAAGCAGACGCAATTCAAAAGCCAGATCGCTTTGATCGGGATTATCGAGATAGAATCCAATGTCTTTTGCGAGCTCAAAATAGTCTTGGCCCGAAAGCTGAGTTTTATTGCGCGACTTCAACGACTCATCTGTAAGACCCATGAAAATACGATACTGAGCTTTTTCAGAATGAGCTGACATCAGCTTCGTCACCAACACACCTGAAGTATCGCCTTTTTCCAAAGAGTATTCCTTGGCAGCAACGATGCTTTCAAGGTAACTCAGCCATTCTTTCCAGATAAGTTTCGTATTAGAAGTGGCATTCTGTAAGAGTTCACGCAAAACGATTTGCACGACTTCTGTGTCGTGGGAGCTCCAGAAGCTCAGGGCTTTACCCACGAACTCTTCACGACTGACGAATCCAGTCAAATCCATTTGCTCAAAGTAAATCTTATGAACTAATTCATTACGAGCCAGGTCTTCGTTCACATAGAGGCTTTTAAAGAGAGCTTTGAACTCTTCATAGCGAAGACCTTGAGATTCGTGTTTATCAAAGAAAGAGATTTCCAAATCTGAAGAAGACAGACGTCCACTCTTAGAACGTAAAGTTGCAAGCCATCTGGTTACTGATGGCAAGCTCTGCACTTTATGAGTGATGTCTTTTTGAACTGGAATACCTTCCTCTGATAAGAAGGCTTGCAGAACCGGCCAGTACTCCTCGATATCTGGAGCAATCAACGCGATGTTTTCGGCAGGAACTCCCGCTTCCAACCATTTGCGCGTTTGTCCCACAGAGTTTTTGATTTCCGCAAGCATACCTGAGAAGCGCAGAACCTCTTTGGATTTTTCTTTTACAGCAACGGACTGCAAAGAAGTGACGTGACGGCTTTGGCCACGCAGATCTTCATACGGCTTTAATAGGAAATGGAAATCATCGCGCCACTTCGGATTTGGCTCCAAAACAGTGACATCAATGGTTCTTGAAAGAACACGGAAGATTTCCGCTTCAACGCGAGAAATCTCTCCGCTCAAATCCACGATCAGTGGAATATCCCACACGCGCTCAAGCTCATTGAAGTTTTGCAGATAAGAAGTGATCCAATCCGCGGTGATGATGTTGTGCTCTTCCAGAAGCTTCACTGCACAGAAGCGCGCACGGAGATACCATTCGCGCCAACGGTTCTTAGCCTCAGGATGAGTTTCAAACCATTCTTCTAAGCGCGCTGTACCTTCTGGATGGAAAATAATCGCGGCTAACTGATCAATATAAGAAAAGACGGTGTCTTCGGCGGAAGAGTTCACGCCTAAAACTTCGGCGTTCTCGTCCATGATCGTGCGTAAGATCGAACGGGCAAATGGATCGCTCACCAAACGCAGACGGGGTTCCAACCGTTTTAAAAGAAGTTTCCAAAGGTCACTGGCACGCAGAACAGATTCGTCGACGTATTGACCGTCGCGAGCCAGGATTTTTTGCTGCAATTCAAATTTTGTGCGCAAGTCAGAAACCAGCCATGATTGATGGCGTGGATCATATTTGGCGAACAGCTCATTAATTTGTGAGCGATTTTCGATCGGGATAATTTGCAAC
>JAGIAF010000179.1:4476-7176 GCA_017745015.1 Bdellovibrio sp.
TTAGGTTACCGGCGTTGTTTTACTTTTCTCTTCTTGCCGTTATTATCCGTGAATTTGAAATCAGCATCAAAGCCTAAATCAATGCTGATGCCTACCATATAACGATTATCTGCATTTTGACCCGGATAGACCCCGAGTTCCTCTGCGTAACTTACAGCGTCGATTCTAAATATGAGTAAATTCACACCCACACCGTAGGTTAAATAGCCCTGATTGTACCCGGCGCGCAGGTCAATAATCGGTAGAGAAACTTCCGCTCCCAAATGGAGCTTTTTTCCGATTTGGATATCAGGCTCCATCAAATGACGAACTTCACCACCCAACGACACATCAAGGCCTGGAAGATCCAAAAGCATCCCCGCACCCAAACTTAAATTCTGATTGATGTGAGAAGGAGCATCAGTTCCTGCGGTTTTGGTGAAGGCTGTGTTGCCCACATCTTGCCACACGAGTGCGATAGTCGGGCGCAATACAAGAGCATCAAGCTCCGCCATCAGCGCCACATCCATTCCGTAGCCTTGGCCCTTATTAGAAAAATGGTCACCAATATCAGACAAGTTCGAAGAACCCGCAATATCCGTGACATCTAATTCTTGAGAGTCACCACCCCAACGGTTGATTCGCTTCGCTGTCATACCAAAGCTAAAAATCGGGCCCAACGGAAAGGCTCCAGAGAGATAATAGGTCGCATCGTTACGGAAATAGGTATTAAACTGAGGGAGCGCTGGATTGTGAAGCTCCAAAGAAACCTCACCATCATTCATGTAGCCCACACCAAAATATGGAAAAGCCACCGCTGCTTTTGCATTAGCCCCTACCCACAAGCGTTTACCATAGAGTTGATTGAAAGTTGACGGATCATTGGGGTCGATGTTTTGAAGACTTTGAATTTCTTCAATCGACATACCACCATATCCAACTCCGATATTGGCTAGTTGGATATCTAAACCCTTCACGCGACTCAAAGCCGCGGGATTATAAAACACCGCCTCCGCTCCTTGCACAAACGGCGTCACTACACCACCCATGGCTAAGGAACGAATAGATCTCGCCTGCTCAAACACGTATTGTGCTTTTGCGACACTCGAGAAGGCTAGTACTAGAGTTAAGATCCATCTCAACTTCAACATCGCTAAGGCCCTAAATCCGGCATGGCAGGAAGCCCCGGTATGCCCGTTGCCGAGCAGCTCAGGCTGTAGAGATCGGGGTCGGGTTTGGTTGGCTCTGTAGGCTGAGGGCCTACAGGATTATTAATCCAAGCATCCATATCGTTGGCGTATTGTTGAAGATCGGCTGCATATTGAGCAAGATCGCCCATCCAACTCACGTTGTCGGTAATATTGCCACTCCCCAATCCCATTTCACTGGCATCCATCATCAAGCGGAACGCATAGATGAGTTTCGATCGGTGCGCCGGAGGAATATCCGAAGCTTTTACAAAGGTACAAGTTGCAACCCCTGTCAGTTCTGACATCGCATCAGCACACTGCTGCTTAGCCGCATCAATACCTGTCAAAGTAGAGTTACCGCCACCCAAAGAATTCGTTAATGCTGCTACATTTTCAAAAATCAAACCCAGACCGACAATCACTTTTTCAACTTCCGCATCCGTCAAGAAAGCCGTCTTGCCCGCCGGAGCACTTGGGAAGATGTTGCTATCATAGGCTTTCCAGTCCGCAGCCCATCCGTCAGTTTCCGCTCCGCTAGCGGCGTTGTTACAAACAGTCGCCACGCCATCAAGTTGTCCATCGCTAGTATTACGATCTAATTTAGAACTCAATGTAGTTCCAATTCTGGCAAGACCTAAAATTGTAAGATAAAGATTTTCGCTTTCAGTTCTTTGCCCTACAGTTCCCAGCCCCTGAACTGTCGCGATCGCTTGATCGCAAGCCGCCGTCGTCAAAGTTTTCCCTGCAAAAATGCCCATGAAAAGTCTGAACATCTGAGGCGAGGGGCTGTTTTTCAATCCTTGAATCAAGTCAAAGAACAATACGCCACATTTTCCAGCATAGGCGCTGGCCAACTTATTTTTAACATCACGACGAGCTTGGCCCGCAGCGGAGAGCTTCACTGTATAAATATTAATAGCGTCATCCCACTTAAGAGTGTCCATTGCTTTTTGCGCATCGATCAATAACGCATCATCCGTGTCCTGCCCGCTGGCGAACTCACTCAATACGTTTGGTTTGTCACAAGAAGTTGTGAGCAACAAACACATAAAAGTAATAAGAAGCGTTTTAAGTTTCTTCATCCTCTTCCTTAAAATCGGAACGCAAATTTGAGGTCGTAACGTCTGTCTTCTTTAGGTGATCCGGAAGTGCCAATCTCTTCGCCATAGGTAGCGAGCTGCCACTGCCAGTGCTCTGATGCGAGTTCTAATCCAGCGGTCCAATACCTTTGATTATACCCGGCACGTAAAAAGAACACATCACCGAAATTAAACTCCATTCCCGCATGGATCAATTTGGCCTTATCATCCACATCACCTGATGTTAATAAGCCACGGTACTCAACTGTCCAAGAGGATCTAACGTAATTGCTGTGAATTGGGAAGATTGCAGCCGCGACATCCACATCTTGCTTTACCAAATTGGGACGTCCCGAAGATGAGGATTGTCGGAAAGAGTCCGTCTGACTGAAACTTGTTCCGCCAACATCTTTTAATACCGCCGTTACGGTTGGAATAAATGTCCAAGGACT